>NZ_JBHSIR010000082.1:0-205320 GCF_042653605.1 Pseudonocardia sp. GCM10023141 | reverse complement strand
AACCAAGGGCTTCACCCATGATCAACCGGGGTCACGCCACGGCACCGCCAGGTTAAACAACAAGCTAAGATCCGGCGGAGTCCAACTGACGGTGACGGTCGGCACAGATCCACCAACGCGCACAGCCGAGAAGTCACCAGGAGCGTCCGCCGCACCGAACGGCGTTACTGTGACACCAGCCGACTCCGGTCCGGAACCTGCAACGTTCGTCGCGCTCACCGTGATTGTGTACTCCCGCCCGACAACCAGCCCCGGAATCGAAGCGGAGGTTCCAGCGAACTGGGCCACCCCGTTCCCGTCAACTCGTACGTCGTAACGCACACCAGCACCGGCGACAGCATTCCAACTCACGGCGACCGTTCCGTCCGGCTTGGCAACCGCCTTAACACCAGCCGGCGCTCCCGGAATCGGAGTCGGCGGCGGATCTGGCTCTCGCGGCGGCGGTCCAGGTGACTGCGAGGGCACCGGGCCTTTCGGATCCAGGGTAGGAGTTCTCTGAGGCGGAGCGCGGGGCGAATCGCGCGAGGACTCGCGCTGGATCGGGACCGCCTGGTCTGGCGATGCAGCGACTACGGCCGACACAACTCCGCCCGTCTTAACCGACGTGACTGACCCGTCGGTCCCGACGATGTGGGTTACCGAACCGTTCGCGTCGTCAACATAGATCCGGCCGTCCTCACCACGGGCGATAGACGCGGCGCCTCCACCCGGCGGCAGGTCGACCGTTCCTAGCGGGCGGCCATCGATACCGAAGGTCAACAAGCGATTTCGGGCCTGCTCGATGACAGCGACGATCCCATCGGACGCGACGGGCGCTGTGAACTGGCCGTCGCCGAGCATGACTTCAATCGCCGGGCCGCCCGGCCGGCCAGCTGGAATCCCACTGGAATCGATAAGGACGAGGCGGTTCGGCCCGGTCACCACGGCGGGCAGTCGTCCTTGAGTGTCGCGATCACCGATCAGGGCACCTTCAGGAAGGTCCACACCGATCCCCACCCCAGCAGTCAACGTCGATGACTCGATGATCTGGGCCGAGTCCCTCGCCGTGTCGACGAAGGTGGGTGCGTCTGACAGAACAGTCAGGGAGCCAGGCGCGCCGGCTGTGGTCTCCAAGCCGCAATCGAGGGCGGCCAAGCCGCGGCGCATTGCGCAGATGGCTCCGTTGTCGGGACGGTGCAGCCAGACCGTCCCATCACTGGTCGATACCGGCCTGCCGACGGGCCCGCCGACCTGTACCGACAAGGGCGGCAGCCCGAGCCGCACGAGGGTGCCCGCCTGTCGATAGACGAGGTAGGGCCCACCCACTACCTCGAGACCGATCGGCAGCTCGGTCTGCCCAGTTGGGAGGGTCGCGTCGACGGTCAGCGTCGACTTCCCGAAGACCGTGATGGACTGTCGACCAACGAGGAAACCCTGCTTCTCACCCTGAACCGCGAAGGCAGCGTCGGTCGCCGCGCCGGGCACCAACACCCGTGCATCGACCTGGTGCGTCCCGCTGTCAATGTGCACGACCGAGCTCTCCGAGCGGTTGAACACCCAGTGCCCGGCCTGCTGGAAGGCGATGGCCGGGCTGGTCCCGCCGGTGGCAACCATCACGGAGACGACGACCGCGAGCACAAGGCCGATGCTGAGCAGGACGCCTGGTATGCGGCGGCGTGAGGCCTCGCTGCTCACCGCTCCCCTTCCGTCGGCCTGTCGCGTTGATGTCGCTGAATGAGCACAGAACGTGACAACACGTCCGTCTGACCTATCCCGTGGGTGTGGTGACGGTGACCGTGTTGCTGACCGTCGTCGTCTGCTGCTGGACCCGCAGCACGATCGAGAAGGTCGTCGCCGGAGCGAGACCGGTGACGGGCACCGTGACTGATCCGTCCGCGCATCGCCCGGTCCACTTTGTCGTGCCATTGAGTTCGAGGCTGCACGGCCAGTAGACGTATGCCTGCCCCTTGGTCTTCTGCATCGTGACCGACACCGACGTGGCGCTTGCAGCAACCGCAGAGATCGACATTGCGATGGTGCAGTCGTGCGCCTTCGTCGTCACGGTCGCGGCCGGACCGGTGATGTCTGTCTGGCTTCCGGCTGCTCTCGTGACGGCCCGCACCTCAATGCGATAGGGGGCAAGGCAGGTGTAACCGTTGACGATCTGACCCTCGGGGACCGTCGTCTCCGCCGTCATACGCTCGCCAGGATCGCCATTGCGGTCGATGGCCCGGATGAGGTATTTGACCAATTGCCCACCGTTGAGGTTCGGCTGCGTCCAAACGAAGTTGAGCCATGCGGTCAGGCCTGCGTTGCCTTCCGCACCGTCTCTCGTAAGCGTCAGCCCCGTCGGCGCTCCTGGCGGGGGAATCGGAATCGTTATCGGGGGGCTCAACACCGACTCTCCGCTTCGCCCCGCGGTGTTCTGGGCCGTCACGCCGAAGCGGTAGGTGCTCCCCGGGGCCAGACCGGTCACAACCGCAGGCGAGCGGGTCGATGTCTGCGTGGCCTCGCTTCCTCCGGTCGCGCGGACGATGAACGTCGTGTCCGCCTGCACACCGCCGGCCCACGTCACCGTCACCGCGCCGTTCGCCCCCAGCGTCGCGGCAACCCCGGTCGGCGTTTCCGGTGGGTTCTGGACAGGCTGCACCTCAGGAGCCTTCGACGGCCCCACGTCGACCGGCACCCGGACGGGCTCGTCACCATTCACGCTCGGCGCAGGCTGAAGGGTGGGCAGGCGCGGCGTCGGTGATTGCGCCCGCACAAGTTCCGGAGCTGGCGCGCTGACCACCGTGTCGATCCTGGCGCCTGTCGTCACCGACGTCACCGCACCGTCGGCACCGACGACGTGGGTTGCCGCGCCGTTGGCATCGTCGACGTAGATCCGTCCGTCCCCGCCACGACTGATCGACGCCGGGCCGGAACCAGGCGGCAGGTCGACTGCACCCAGCGCCCGGCCGTCGATGGCAAACGTCAGGAGGCGATTGTGAATCTGCTCGACGACCGCGACGATGCCGTCGGCCGCCACCGGCGCACTGAAGTCGCCGGCGCCGAGCTCGCAGAAGATCGCGGTGCCACCGGGAAGGCCCGTGGGGATACCGGAGGAGTCGGCGAGTACCAGCCGGTTAGCGCCGCGGACAACACTGGGCAAGCGACCGCGAGTGTCACGATCACCAATCAACGAGGTGTCAGGGAGATCGACTCCGACAGGAGTGGTCGTGTCCGGACCGCGCCCGTCGACCACCTGCGCGGCGTCGTCGGCGGTGTCGAGGAAGGTCGCCGAGGCGCTCGCCACAGTCAAGGCACCCGGAAGCCCGGGAGACGTACTTTCGGAACAATCCAAGCTCTCGGCTCCGCGACGCAGAGCACAGACGGCGCCGGTGTCCGGACGGCGGACCCAGATGGTTCCATCGTCGGTGAAGGTGGGCCGGTCGACAGCCCCACCGGCGCGCACGGTGACCGGCGGTTCCCCGAGCCGGACCAGCACACCCGATTGCTTGTAGACGAGGTAGGGGCCACCCAGGACCTCAATCCCGACGGGCACCTCGGGCCCAGCTGCCGGTTGAGTTCCTTCCACCGTCAGCGTGGACTTACCAAAGGTAGTGATCGACTGGCGACCGACCAGGAAGCCCTGCTTCTGGCCCTGCACGGTGAACAGCGTGTCGGCAGCCGAGTTCGGGACCGCAACCCGCGCGTCGACCTGGTGCGTGCCCCCGTCGACATGGACGATCGCACGGTCGGCGCGGTTGAACACCCAGTGCCCGCTCTGTTGGAACGCCACCGCGGGGCTAGCGGACCCGGTGGCCACCATCGCCGATGCGACAACCAACGCCACCGCCAGGACGCTGACCACGATCGCCGGGATGCGGCGAGCTCGACGTCCCGTATCCACTCGCTCACCTCCCCGGCCAGACCTGTCGACTAGTAGTCGCGGATCGGCGACGGAACGTGACAGGTAGGCATCCGGGCGGCCTCGACGCGGCACCCGGCCGGTCATGTGACCGACCGGTGAGAGCATCCCGCGCAATACCGACTCGGCCCCACATCAACGCGTCCGGCTATCGGAAGGGCCAGCGCCCTTCAACGCAGCGATCGCTTGCTGCGCTGCCCCGGCAGAGTCGATGCCGATGAGTGTGATCCTGCCGAGGGTTCTCCCGACTGCTCGAACGTCAACCGATCGAACCTCGTCCCGTCCGACCACCGGGTGGACGATCAGCGCCTCTGGGTTCGCTCCTGGTCGATGGAAGGCGCTGGCGTAGGTCAACAGCTGATGTGCGTCGTTGCGGTCCAGGGTTTGGATCCGTAGTCCTTGTACTTGGCATCGACCGGTATCTGCACCGTGTCCGACCCGTCGTGTCCGACCAGCATCGCATCGGGGATGAAGCGTCTCGTCGCGCGGCCCTGCTCGGTCACGACGATGGGGACCGAACCCCGGGCGGGAATCGAGTGCGGGTCCCGCAGGTCGCTGCACGACCCGCTCCCACAGGACGTTCATGTTGATCAGGAGCGTGCCCGCGTTCCACGAACCGTCGACCAGCATGTCGTTCACGCCACCGCCGTTCAGCAAGAGGCCGGCCCACAGGTGGGCGCTCTGGTATCGGACGTTCATGCGGTGATCTCGGGCGGTGACCAGCCACCGTCGAATCGTGGGAACCGCCGACGCACAGGGCGGGAAGTGCGCGGCGACGACGCGCGCCTGCTGCCGCAGCTCGCGCGTCCCTGCGATACGTGCGGCGGCATCGAGAGCCGCTCGACACACGAGGTTCTCCCACACCTCCACCTCGCGGTCGAAGCGGTGCATGTGCAGCACGTCCACTTGACCGTATCGACGGCTCATTTGCCGGCGGATGTCGAGGCGACCACGGAGAACGGTGTCCACCGCTTCGTTCCGGCGGTAGTCGCGATGGAGCCCATCACGCGCGATCGTCGCGCATTCCTTCACCAGTGCGGAGACCACGATGTCCGGGAGACCCGTCGCATCGACGGACCATCGCCGGGTGCTCGCGACGTCGGTCGGCGCCGCGCCCGCATAGCCGATCCAGGACGCGACGGTCGTCCCGTCAGGCATCAGTTTGGGGTGTACGACGACGCGCACGCCGTCGAGGTGGAGCACCCCGCACACCGGCCCCGTGCGCAGCTCCCACCCCCGCGCAGAAGGGGCGCACTGCACGAGGTTGTCGGGCACGGACGACAGCAGCTCGAGGTCGTGCTCGGTGAGCTGCGATCGCGCGAGGCTCAGTGAGCCGTATTCGTGGGTCTTGACGCTCGCCTGTTCAGACACCGAGATCCGACTCATCCGGCGCGAACTCCTTGGCCAGAACCAGAAGCAGGTCCTCCGGGTCATGGGTCACGATCTCGCCGCGCTCGATGATCTCACTGCCGAGCAGCTGGACGAGCAGCTCCGGCTCGCCCAGGGCGTAGTCCTCGAGCTGCGGAACCAGATCCTGATAGAAGGCTGCGCCTATCGCCGTGCGGAGCCTCGCTGCAGGTCGAGATCCCACCCCTGCCCCGGCAGCGGCTGCTGGTCGCAGCAAAGGTCAGCTGACCGTTCTGACAGGTCAGCCGCGGGTGGATCCCGAGCCGATACGGTCTCTCTGCGCTCCGACACGATGACGCTGCGTGCTGGGGGATCCACCGTCACCGCACCAAAGGGGAACCATGAACCAGGCGGAGCGCCGACTGCACGACCTGTTGATCGAACGGCTGGAAGCCGACCCGACGGTGGACGAGCCGCTTTCGCGCACCATCCTTGCAGCGTGGAGCGGTGCGGATGCCCTCACGGCCGAGGTTGCCGGGCACGAAGCCGGCGACACTGCGGTCACTTCGACGCCGTCGACAGATCCGGCGCCCGACGTCTACCTCGCGGCCGTCCATGTGGAGGGCTTCCGCGGTGTCGGACCGCGGGCCACCCTCCCCCTGCGACCTGGGCCGGGCCTGACGCTCGTCACCGGCCGCAACGGATCCGGCAAGTCCAGCTTCGCCGAAGCCGCGGAGCTCGCGCTCACCGGTGACAGCAGGCGCTGGTCGGGGCGGACGGTGGTGTGGCGCAAGGGCTGGCGCAACCTGCACGCGCCGACCAAGGCGTTCATCGGTGTCGACCTCGTGACGGCAGGCGCGCCCGGCGTGACCCGCATCGCCCGCCGGTGGCCCGAGGGCGAGGAGCTGACCGGTGGGCAGTGGACCCGGCAGCTGTCCGGTGCCGAGCGCGAGGACTTCGACGGCGCGGCCTGGCGCGAGGACATGGTCACCTACCGCCCCTTCCTGTCCTACAGCGAGTTGGGGGCGCTGATCGACGGCAAGCCACCGAGCTGCACGACGCGATGCACAACCTGCTCGGGCTCGGGCCGCTGACCGCCGCCAAGGAGAACCTCCGGCTCGCCCGCAAGTCGTTGACCGACGACGTCAAAGCGGTGTCCGACGCTCGGAAGGACCTGCAGGCCGACCTCGCGGAGGTCGTCGACCCGCGGGCCGAACGGGCCGCCACGATGCTGGCGTCGACGAGGCCCGATCTGGCCGCGGTTGCCGAGCTCTTCTCGGGCGTCGCCGCCGACCTTTCCGGCGGCGCCGCGCTGATCGCGCTCAGCGCGCTGGAAGCGCCCGCCGCCGAGCAGGTACGAGCCACCACAGAGCGGCTGCGCCGGGCCGCTGACCGGGCGGGTGAGCTGGCGACGGCCGAGACCCGGTCGGCCGACCGCGTCTCGGGGTTGCTGCGGTCCGCCCTCGAACACCACGACGGGCACGGCACCGCACCGTGCCCGGTCTGCCTCACCGGCTCCCTCGATGATGCCTGGCGGGCCGAGGCCCTTCGCCGAGCCACCGAGCTGGAGGAGACCGCGACCGCCCTGCGGGAGGCGAGCCACGAGCTCACCGCCGCCCTCGCCGCCGGACGGGTGCTGACCGCGCACCGTCCCCAGGTCCTCACCGGCCAGGTCCCGATCGCCGTCGACGCCCTCGTCCAGGCATGGTCGGACTGGCAGGAGGCGGGCCGGACGGCCGGCGCTGCGGAACTCGCGCATGCACTCGACACCGCTGTCGGGCCGCTGGCAGCCGCTGTCGAGGACGCCCGTGCCCGCGCCCGCACCGAACTCGCCCACCGACGTTGGACCGGCTCACCCGAGGCCTCCAGTGGCTGACCGACACGTCGGACTCCCTGCGCGACGAACGCCTCGCTCCACTGGCCGACGCGTCCCAGCACGTCTGGCAGACCCTGCGCCAGCAGAGCAACGTCGACCTCGGTCCGGTCAAGCTCGGCGGGAAGGGCACTCTTCGGCACGTCGCCCTGGACGTACGCATCGACGGCACCGACGGCGGCGCCGCGCTCGGGGTCATGAGCCAGGGCGAGCTGCACGCGCTGGGCCTGTCGCTGTTCCTTCCGCGGGCCACCGTCGAGCAGAGCCCGTTCCGGTTCTTGCTCATCGACGACCCGGTCCAGGCGATGGATCCGGCCAAGGTCGACGGGCTGGCCCAGGTACTGGCCGAGGTCGCCACCGACCGCCAGGTCATCGTCTTCAGCCACGACGACCGGCTCGCCGAGGCCGTGCGCAGGCTGGCGGTCCCGGCCACGGTGTGGGAGGTCCAGCGCGGTGAGCGGTCCGTGGTCGAACTGCGCCACAACGCCGACCCGGTCAGCCGCTACCTCGACGACGCCCGAGCCATGATGCTGACCGACAACCTGCCGCCGGACCTGCGCGGGGAGCTGGTGGCCAGCTGCTGCCGCAGCGCCGTGGAGGCCGCGGCACACTCGAAGATCCGCCGGGTCCGGCTGGGCCGGGGCGAGCGGCACACCGAGGTGGAGAAGTTGATCTCCGCGGCGCGGACGACGAGCGACATCGTCACGTTGGCGGTGCTCGACGATCCGCACAAGGGCGCCGACCTGCTGCGGACGGTGCGCGAGGCACAGGGTGCCCGCGGGGTGGACGCGCTGCAGCGCTGCAAGGAGGGCGCCCACCACGGACTCAGCGGTGACCTGCGCCCGGTCGTCCGGGAGGCCGAGCAGCTCGCCGACTGGATCCAGCAATGACAGCGCCGATCGCGCCCGGATCGCTGCGCAGGCTCGTCGTCGCCGACCAACTGCTGCACAACCCCGACCTGATCGAGGACGGGGCGTGGCCGCGGGCGTGCACGTGGCTGATCCGCCTCGCGCTGGAGCACGCACTGGACGACTACTGGGAGCGCCGCCGGCCCGACGTCGCCGCAGCTTCGCGGCGCGCCCAGCTGCTCACGCTGACCCGCACGGTCGACCGCGACCTCGGACAGAGCTGCACGAACCTGTGGCACACCCTGAGCCGTGCGGCGCACCACCACGCCTACGAGCTGTCGCCGACGTCCACAGAACTGCGCGGCTGGCACCGCGGCGTGTACAACGCCGCCGCCGACCTGGCCGGCCGCTGAGATCCGCCCAGCACCCGACACAGAAGGATCCGAAGGGCTGCCATGCTCGGCTTCCGCTCGCTGTTGCGCACCCACGACACCCCGGACCTGATCGACGTCAGCCGCGTCGAGCTCGCCGCCTGGCTGAAGCACAAGCGGTACGACTCGTCGCTGCGTCTCAGCGCCGAGCCCATCGAGATCGGCCGCGACGTCCAGGGGTCGATGCAGCACCACACCGACGAGGCGAGCTCACAGACGATGCGGGCGCGCATCGTGGAGAACACCCCCTCAGGCACCTGGACCAGCGAGCTGACGGTGCACAACTCGCCGACCGGCAACCGCGGGTGGGTGTGGCTGGACATCCATAGCCCTGACCGCCACGGCTGGACGGCCACGCCGCGCTTGGCCCGCCGGCTCGTGCGAGCCCTTCCGGCGCGTGATGGCTCGCAACTGCTCAACGCCCATCCACGCATCGTTCGCGATCCCGACGTCGAGAAGGTGGTCGCAGCACTCGTCGACCCGGCCCGGCGTGGCCTGGCATTCGTCGCCGCCAGTCCCTACGAGACCGGCATCGCGCTGTGGCGAGACGCCGTCGAGAGCTTGCTCGACGACACCGAGGGCATCGCGAACGCGTGGGTCCTGTCCCCCTCCGCGACCGACCGGTTCAACTACCTTGTCCAGCCGGCGCACCAGGTCTCCGAGGGATTCGTCCGGACGTTCCTCCCCGGCGTCGACATCGGCAACGCCCTGGACGCGGAGCGCCACCGGTACCTGACCCGGCGCAGCCTGGAACGCGAGTCGAGCCGTGCGGTGCGCCGGCTGAACCTGGGTCTGCTGGAGACTCTGGCCCGCACCGGGCAACGGGCCGACTCCACGAAGCAGCGGATCAGCACCCGGCTGAGGGAACTGCAGGACAGCGTCGACGACGCGGGCCTCGAGCGCGACCTCGCACTCGAGGAACTCGCCATCGAGCAGCGCGAGCGGGCCGATGCCGAGGAGGACCGCGCCGAAGCCGAGCGTCGGTTGCGGTACCTGCGCAAGCAGCTGGTAGTCGTCGGGCGAGCGGACGTGGCCTGGACCGAACCCGAGCTCGACATCCGCGACATCCGGCCCGACACCTTCGTCGACCTGCTCGAACGCCTCGCCGAGCTGGAGCACGTGACCTTCACCGGCGACGGCGGAGTCACCCTCGATCTGGACAAGCACGGGAACTCACGGTCGTGGGCGGGCAAGACCTGGGATGCGCTGCTGGCCCTCGACGACTACGCCCGGATCAGTCTCGGTGAGGGATTCGCGGGCGACGTCAGCGCCTACCTCGCCGACACCCCAGCGGCGTGTCGCACCTTCTCGGGGAACCGCCACGCGTCCACCGAGTCCGGGGACGTCCAGCGCAACCCGCAGCTCCGAAATCCCCGTGAGCTCCCCGTCCCGGCCGAGGTCGAGCCGTCGGGTCGCGCGTTCATGGGTGCGCACTTCAAGATCGCCCAATCGGCGACGATCAGCCCTCGGCTGCACTACCTGGACGCAACTGCGCGGACACGGGTGATCTACGTCGGCTACATCGGGCCCCACCTTCCACTGTCGACGTCGTGACAGCCGGCGCAGCGGCGATCGCGACACGGCTGTTCCGGCGCCCCCGCTCCATGACCTGATCCGCACGGGCTGCGACGTCGAGGTGGCCCTACCGGTGTGGGTGAGCGGCCACCAGGCACAGCTGCGGACTTGCCGCGGCGTATCCGCTGCTGCCACCAACAGCATGGAGGTAGGCGGAGCGCCACTCGGGCACGCCGTCGGGGCCGACGCCGGCGATGTGGGCGAGTGCCACGAACGCCTCGCCGTCCTCGATGTTCGAGTAGCAGCGTTCGCAGATCTTCAGGTTCGGGGCGGTGCTGGACATAGTTCGATCATGCGCCGCCGGGGCCAGGGTGCGCCGCTTGATAGATGTCATTGTCCATCGATATCCCGACAAGTATGCTCGGCCGATGCTCCGGAGTGTCGCCGTGCTCGTGCTCGACGAGCTGATCGTCTTCGAGTTCGGGATCCTGTGCGAGGTCTTCGGCGTCGACCGGACCGCTGACGGCCTGCCGCCCATCGACTTCCGGGTCTGCGGGGTCGAGGCGGGGGCGCCGGTCCGCGCCGGGAGCGGCGTCGACATCGTCGCCCGCCACGGTCTGGACGGGCTGGCCGGTGCCGATCTCGTCGCGATTCCGGCCACCAACCTGCGCGAGTACCCCGAAGCGGCCCTCGAGGCCGTGCGGGCGGCCGCGGCGGCCGGCGCGACGGTGCTGACGATCTGCTCGGGCGTGTTCGTCGCCGGCGCCGCCGGGCTGCTCGACGGCAGGCGCTGCACGTCGCACTGGCAGTGCACCGCCGAGCTGCAGGCGCGCCACCCCGGGGCCGTCATCGACCCCGCGGTGCTGTTCGTGGACGACGGCAGCCTGGTGTCGAGCGCGGGCTCCGCGGCGGGTATCGACGCCTGCCTGCACGTCATACGCCGCGAGCTGGGCACCGCCGCGGTCAACACCGTCGCCCGGCTCATGGTCGTCCCGCCGCAACGCGACGGTGGGCAGCGGCAGTTCCTCCAGCTCCCCGTCCCCCAGTACGACGGCGCGGCGATCGCGCCGACCCTCGACTGGGTGCTCGAGAACCTCGACGTCGAGCACAGCGTCGCCGACATCGCGCGGCGCTCGCACATGTCGGAGCGCACCTTCACCCGGCGCTTCCTCGCCGAGACCGGCACGACCCCGCACCGCTGGCTCACCCAGCAACGGGTACTGCGCGCGCGCCAGCTGCTCGAGGACACGACGCTGACGATCGACGAGGTGTCAGCGAGCTGCGGGTTCAGTACGGCGGCCATGCTGCGCCACCACTTCCGCACCGCGGTCGGCGTCGCGCCGGGCGACTACCGCCGAACGTTCCGGCAGCCTGGCGTCGATCACGGGACGAGGACGTACTTGCCGACGACCCCCCGCTCCGCGTAGCGGCGCAGCACCGCTCCGGCCTCGTCCAGCCGGGCGGTGGTCGGGGCGGGTGGGTGCAGCTCACCTCGCGCGATCCGCCCCAGCACGTCGGCCAGCAACGCCGCGTTCCCCTCCGGCCCGCCCACCTCGCGGGCCCAGTCACCCCAGTCCACACCCAGGACCGACCGGTTGCGCAGCAACACGATGTTCGCCGGCAGCCGCGGGATCTCCCCCGACGCGAAACCCACGACGCAGAAGCGCCCGCCCGCGCGCAGCGCGCGCAGCGACGACTCGGCAGCGGGCCCGCCGACCGGGTCGATCACGACATCCGCGCCCCCGTCGGTCGCCGCCCGGATCCCGTCCTTCAGATCGTGGTAGTCGATGGCCGCCTCCGCGCCGGCCGCGATCGCGGCCGCCCGCTTCTCCGGCGACGACGCCACCGCGATGACCCGCGCGCCGAGGCTGCGCGCCACGTCGACGGCGGCCAGGCCGATCCCGCCGCCGGCCCCGAGCACCACGACCCGCTCCCCCGCCGCGATCGACACCCGCCGGGTCACGGCGAAGACCAGCGTGGAGTAGCTCTCCACCGCAGCGGCCGCCACGCCTGCATCGACCCCGGCCGGCAGTGCGACGGCCGAACCCACCGGCACCACCAGGTGCGAGGTGAACCCGCCGAACCCCATCGCCAGCCCCGCTACCGGCGTGCCGACGGCAGGAGCGTCCACACCCGGACCGAGTGCCACGACCCTGCCGGCCACGGCCGCACCGGGGGTGAACGGCAGGGGCGGTCTCACCTGGTAGCCGCCCCGGACGATCAGCCCGTCCACGAAGCTGACCCCCGCCGCGTCGACCTCCACGAGCACCTCGCCCGGGCCGGGAGCCGGAGTCGGCTCCTCCACCACCCGGAGGAGCTCCGGATCACCGAACTCCGAGCACACCACCCGTCGCATCGGCCCATCCTCATCCATCGGCCACCGTTTCGCCCGGGCCCGGAGCCCTACGCTGCGGCCGGACCGATGAGTTCACGCGACGCGGCCGGTCTGCCGTGGAAGGAGGTGGGACATGGACATCGATCTGTTCGCCGGCGTCGCGGTCAGCGATCTCCCCCGCGCTGTGGAGTGGTTCGACCGGTTCCTCGGCGCGGTCGAGTCGTTCGAGCCCAACGACACCGAGCGCGTCTGGACGGTGGCGCAGCACCGCCACCTGTACGTGGAGCTGCAGCCCGAGCACGCCGGCCACGCGCAGGTCACCCTGTTCGTCGGCGACTTCGACGGGTTCGTCGAGGCGGCAGCCGGGCGCGGGATCGAGCCGGAACTGCGCGAGACCTACGGCAACGGTGTGCGCAAGGCCGTGTTCCGCGACCCCGACGGCAACGAGGTCGGGGTCGGTGGGGCGCCGGTCGGCTGATCGGGCCCGGATCGCGGGACTCAGACCGTTGCGAACGGGGAACCGCCCGCGGCGAGCGTTCGGTCGAGGGTCGCGGGGTCGAGCACGTGGTCGCGCACGAGGTACCCCGCCCCGACGATGCCGGCCCGGGACCGGTACCGCGTCGGGAGGATCTTCAGGTCGCGGGTGGCCAGCGGCAGCGCGCGCTGGTAGATCACCTGCCGGACCCCGGCCAGCATGTGGTCTCCGATGGTCCCGAGCATCCCGCCGATGACGATCACGTCGGGGTTGAGCAGGCTGGTGGCGTAGGCGACGGCCTCGCCGAGCACCCGCCCCGCGGCCCGCAGGCTCGCCACGGCCTCGCTGTCGCCGCGCTTGACCCGTTCGGCCACGTCGCGGGCGTCGTGCACGTCGATCTGCTGGCTGCTGTGCAGGTCGCGGGCCAACGCCCAGCCGCCGACGAGCGACTCCAGGCAGCCGAGGTTCCCGCACCGGCACAGCGGATCGCCGAATCCGGGGATGTGGGCGTGCCCGATGTCACCCGCCGCGCCCTGCGCCCCGCGGTTGATGTCACCGCCGATGATCATGCCGCTGCCGACGCCGGTGCCCGCCTTGACGTAGAACAGGTGGCGCTGTCCCGGCCAGAAGCGGCGGTGCTCGGCGAGGGTGAGCAGGTTGACGTCGTTGTCGATGAGGATCGGCACCGGCCACACCGCCGCGAGGTGGGCGCGGATGTCGAAGCCGTCCCACCCGGACATGATCGACCAACCGCGCACGCAGCCGGCGTCGTAGTCGACCGGCGCGGGCAGCCCGAGGCCGAACCCCGCGATCGGCTTGTGCCCGAGATCGGCCTGATCGATCATGTCCCGCACCGTCGCCGTGATCCGGTCGAGCAGGACGTCCGGGCCGTCACCGACGGCGAGCCGCTCGACGCGGTCGGCGAGGATGGCCGTGTCGAGGTCGGTGACGGCGATACGGGTGCGCTCCTCACCGATGTCGACACCGATCATCAGCCCGGCCCCGTGGTTGAGCTGCAGTGCCCGCGACGGGCGGCCCCTCGACGGCACGTTGTCGGCGCCCTCGTGGATCAGGTCGGCGGCGAAGAGCAGGTCGAGCCGCTGCCCGACCGTGGACCGGGACAGGCCGGTGGCGGCGGCGATGGCGCCGCGGGTGCGCGCGTGCCCGCGGGCGATGAGCTCCAGGATCCGTCCCGGTCCGTCCTCGGCCCGCGCCGGGCCCGGGGCCGCCCTGTCGGTGCGGATCGGGTCGGTCATCGGCCACCTCCAGGCGAGATCTGGCTCGCAGTAAACCACCGCACTTATGTCGATGACCAGACATAATTCGGATTCTTATGCTTGACAGTAATCTGAACGGCGCTCAGTATCTGGCGGGTGCCGACCTGGTCGCGCACCTGGGCCGACGACATTCCCCGCAGCCGGGAGGACGTTCAATGAAGATCATCCGATGGGCCCAGAGCCCTGCACGGGTCGGCGCCACGGCCCTGACCGCGGCGTGCGCGCTCGCCGTCGCCGGGTGCGGATCGGGTGGGAGCACCGCGCCCTCGCCCGCGGCCGCCGCGCCGGACACCCCGGTGACGATCGGGATCGTCGAGCTGAACCTCAGCAACCCCTTCTTCGGGACGTTGGAGAAGGCGACCGAGGCGGCCGCGACGGCCAAGGGCTGGAAGGTGATGAAGGCCGAGGCGAAGGTGCCCGGTGACTCCGCCACCCAGGTCACCGCGATCGAGAACATGATCACCAACAAGGTGCGGGCCATCGTCCTCGACCCGGCCAACGCCACGGCGCTGGTGCCCGTCGTGAAGAAGGCCAGGGACGCGGGCATCCTCGTGATGACGGTCAACGCGTCACTGACCCCGCTCGAGGCGGCCGATGCCACCTTCGCCACCGACAACCTCGCCGCCGGGAAGCTCATCGGCCAGTGGGCCAAGGCCACGGCCCCGAGCGATCCCCACATCGCGCTGCTCGACTACGACCTGTCCGACGGGCCCGCGAGCGGGCGGCACAACGGATTCCTCGCCGGCTACGGCATCGCCGTCGACTCCCCGCTCGTCTCCGGTACCGCGCTGACCAAGGGCACCGTCGACACCGGACAGTCCGCGATGGAGAACCTGCTCTCGGCACATCCGGACATCAACACCGTGTACACGATCAACGAACCCAGCGCGCACGGTGCGAACACCGCCATCAAGAACAAGGGCCTGGCCGGCAAGGTCGCCATGGTCTCCGTCGACGGCGCCTGCTCCGGTGTGCAGGACGTCAAGGACGGCATCATCGGCGCCACCGCGATGCAGTTCCCCAGCAAGATGGGGCAGCTGGCCGTCGAGGCCGCTGCCGCCTTCGTCAAGGACGGCACCAAGCCGAAGGCCGGGCTGACCGACTCCGGCACGGTGCTCATCACCGACAAGCCCGTCTCCGGGCTCGAGTCCCAGACCTCGGCGTGGGGGTTGCAGAACTGCTGGGGGCCCGCAGCGTGACCCAGACCGATCTGCGTGACGCGGACGCGCCGGCCCTCGAGAAGAGGGCCGGCGGTGCCGGCACCCTGCGTCGCATCGCGACGCACCAGATCGCCGGGCCGCTCGCAGCGCTGATCGTCGCGATCATCGTCTTCAGCGTCACCACCAGCACGTTCTTCAACGTCGGCAACCTGTCGCTGATCGCCCAGCAGTCGGTCGTCGTCGGCACGCTGGCCATCGGCCAGACCCTGATCATCCTGACCGCCGGCATCGACCTGGCCAACGGCGCGATCATGGTGCTCGGCTCGGTGGTGATCGGCCAGATCGCCGTGACCGGCGACCCGGTGATCGCACTGGTCGTGGGGCTGGTCGTCTGCGTCGCGGTCGGCGCGGTCAACGGCCTGCTCATCGCGAACTTCCGGCTGCCACCGTTCATCGTCACGCTCGGCGTGCTCTCGGTGATCACCGCCGCGGCCCGCATCTTCACCGACTCGGCGAGCTACCCGATCGACTCCGGCCTGCTGACCGTGCTGAACCAGGGCCCGACGGTCGGTGGGGTGACCCTCACCTTCGGCGTGCTGCTGTGGATCGGGCTCACGGCGCTGCTGGCCTATGCGCTGGGCCAGACCGCGTGGGGGGTGCGGGTCTACGCCATCGGCGACAACCCGCGCGCCGCCGAACTGGCCGGCATCAAGGTCAAGCGCCTGCTGTTCGGCGTGTACGTCGTGGCCGCGGTCATCTACACCTTCGCCGCGTGGCAGGCCCTGGGTCGCACCCCCACCGCGGATCCGAGCGGCTACAGCACGGCGAACCTCGACAGCATCACCGCGGTCGTCATCGGCGGCACCAGCCTGTTCGGTGGGCGCGGCGGCGTCGTGGGCACGCTGATCGGCGCGCTGATCGTGACGGTGCTCGCGAACGGGCTGACCCAGGCCGGCATCGACTCGCTCTACCAGCAGGTGGCCACCGGAGTGCTGGTGGTCATCGCGGTCGGCGTCGATCACCTCGTACGACGGAGGCAGTCCCGATGAGCGGCGACGGCCCGATGAGCGGCGACGGAGGGGCAGCGGTGATCGAGGCGCGCGGCCTGACCAAGCACTACGGCCAGGTGATCGCCATGGACGACTGCGACTTCGACCTGCGACCGGGCGAGATACTGGCCGTGATCGGTGACAACGGTGCCGGCAAGTCGACGCTGATCAAATCCCTGACCGGGGCGGTCGTGCCGGACTCCGGGACGATGCGTCTGGACGGCGAGGTGGTGCAGTTCCGCAGCCCGCTCGACGCGCGCAGGGCCGGGATCGAGACGGTCTACCAGGAACTCGGTGTCGCGCCCGCGCTCGACATCACCCAGAACCTGTTCCTCGGCCGCGAGCAGCGCCGCCCCGGCCTGCTCGGCACCGTGTTCCGCAAGCTCGACAAGCCCGCCATGCGCCGGGAGGCCGCCCAGCAGATGGTCGACCTCGGCATCCGCGTGCAGTCGATCCGGCAGCAGGTCGAGACACTGTCGGGCGGGCAGCGCCAGGCGGTCGCCGTCGCCCGCGTCGCCGCATGGGCCACGCGCGTCGTCGTCATGGACGAACCCACAGCGGCACTGGGCGTGCGGGAGACGAACCAGGTGCTCGACCTCATCCTGCGAGTGCGGGAGAACGGGCTGCCGGTCGTCCTCATCAGCCACAACATGCCCAACGTCTTCCAGGTCGCGGACCGCATCCACATCCACCGGCTGGGCCGCCGGGTCGCGCTGGTGCAGCCGCGGACCACCTCGATGGAGGAGGTTGTCGCCGTGATGACGGGAGCCCGGCCGCCCGACACGCTCGCCCCGCTCGACCCGACCTCGTGACGTCCGGCGCGTCGGCACCGCACTCCCGAAAGGCACTCCCGAAAGGCGAAGACATGACCGCCCACTCGCAGTCGGCACCCGATCCCGGCGGCGATCCCGTCGAGGAGGTCGGGCTCGACGACCTGATCACCGCCGCCCGCGGCCTGATCGTCGCCGGGCAGCGCCGCATCCTCGGCATCGCGGGCGCACCCGGATCCGGCAAGACGACGCTGGCCGAGACGCTCACCGCGGCGCTCGGCGAGGACGCCGTGATGGTCGGACTGGACGGCTTCCACCTCGCCAACGCCGAGCTGCACCGGCTGGGCCGCCACGACCGCAAGGGCGCGGAGGACACGTTCGACGCCGCGGGCTACGTCAACCTGCTGCGCAGGCTGCGCGCCGCCGAGGATCCGACCGTCTACGCCGCGTTCTTCGACCGCGGCATCGAGGAGTCGATCGCCTGCGCGGTACCCGTCGCGAACACCGTGCCGCTGGTCATCACCGAGGGCAACTACCTGCTCGTCGACGGCCCGCGCTGGGGCGAGGTGCGGACGCTGCTGGACGAGGCCTGGTACCTGCAGCCGGACGAGGACCTGCGCTTCGAGCGGCTCGTCGCCCGCCACATGCGCTTCGGACGCTCCGTCGACGAGGCCCGCGAGCGATCGCACGGCTCGGACCAGCGCAACGCCGTGCTGATCGCCGGAACACGACAGGCTGCCGACCGGATCGTCCGGTTGCGCACCGCCGACGAACGGTCCGCAGCGGCCGGAACGGAGCAGCACGCATGACGGTCCTCGACCAGTTCCGGCTCGACGGCAAGGTCGCCGTGGTCACCGGCGGCAACCGCGGCATCGGCCGGGCCATCGCCGTGGCACTCGCCGAGGCCGGGGCGGCCGTCGCCGTGGCCGGCCGCGACGAGCAGCGCAACAGCGACGCCGTCGCCCAGCTCACCGGCATCGGGGCCACCGCGATGGCGACGACGACCGACGTCACCAGCCGCCCTGACCTGGAGGCCATGCGCGACAGCGTGTCCCAGCAGCTCGGGCCGATCGACATCCTGATCAACAACGCCGGCATCGGCATCCACGGCGAGTCCCTCACGATCGACGACGAGGGCTGGGACCGCGTCATGGCCACCAACCTGGACGCGGTCTGGAAGGCCAGCCAGGTGATCGGTGAGGGCATGGTCGCGCGGGGCAGCGGCGCGATCGTCAACGTCGGCTCCATGTCCGGGATGATCATCAACCGGCCGCAGTGGCACGCGCCCTACGCCGTGTCCAAGGCGGGCGTGCACCACCTGACCCGATCGCTCGCCGCCGAGTGGGCACCCCGGTCGGTGCGGGTCAACGCGATCGCGCCCGGCTACACGAAGACCGAGATCTCCGACATCGACCTTCCCGAGTACAAGCACTACTGGATCGACGAGGTGCCCATGCAGCGCTACGCCCAGGCATCCGAGATCGCCCCCGCCGCCCTCTACCTGGCCAGCCCGGCGTCCTCGTTCGTCACCGGTTCGGTGCTGGTCATCGATGGTGGCTACACGCTCTGGTGAGGGGCGGGTCAGGAGTCGGTGGCCGCGGGACGCGGCCGCCACGGCACGACGTAGCCATCGCGCAGCACCGTGCCCCAGCCCGAGAACACGGCGCCGAGCCCGTCCAGCACGGCGGGGAGGTGCTCGGTGCCGGTGCCGATCGCCACCGCGTAGAGCAGGTAGACGAACACGCCGTGGGCCTGCTTGCCCGGTGCGCCCGCGTTGTTGGACAGCTCGGCCAGCACCGACGGCATCAGCCGCGACACGATCAGCCCGATCCCGTCCGACCCGGCGGCGGCGATCTGGTGCGCCCCCTCGACGACGCTCACGCGGGTGGCGCGGATCTCGTCGGTGAGCGGCGGCGCCGACGTCGGGGTGAACGTGCGGGCCGTGTCCAGTGCCGTGAACAGCGTGGACACCATGTGCCCGGCATGTTCCTCGCTGTAGTCGCTGCCCGGGTTGGCAGCCGAGAGCAGCCAGTCGGCCACCGCGTCGATCAGCACGATCTCGAGTGCGGCCGACTCGTCGGTGGTGAAGGAATGAAAGGCCCGGACGATGTCGTCCTCCCAGGCGCCACTGCCGGCTGCGGTCATGGGCGCCACCGTACTGGGAGCCGGACCGGTCGAGCGTCGCATCGCGATACGCGGCCTCGCCTCGCGGCCCCCGCTCGCCGCTCGCCCACGTCGCGACATGGGATCATCGTGCGCGTGCACCCTGGTTGCACGACCTGACCGAGCAGGAGGTCCGCACAGCGGGCGCGCTGGACCTGCGGCTGGTGACGGTGCTGGCCGGGCTGACCGTCCGCGCCCGATCGGTGCCGGACCTGGCCGCACAGGTCGGCCTGCCGCCCCAGCGGCTGCGCGACGGCGACCGCAGCGGTTCCACGGCAAGGGCGTGCGGCGCGCCGTCGACGCCGTGACCGGGGAGATCCGTGCGCTCGTGCTCGGACACGACGCGGAGGACGTGGCACGACAGTGGTTCGACGCCACCGAAATGACAGTGGTGTTGCCGCGGCCTCGGCCTGGCGAGCAATCTGCCCGGGCACCGATGAAGTCAGCGGGCAAGCCGGGCGGCCACCACCGGCTGCCCTGGACCGGTCAGCTCACCGACGGCGCAGGACCGACCGGTGATCGCCATCAGCATGGCTTCCGCAGGTCCTGAGACCTCTGGCCCTGAGCCGTGGCTCCAGTCCAGATCGGACGTGATCAGGTGTACACCGCGGGCGATGCGCCACGTCGGCAACTCCAGGCTGCGCACGCTGTTGTCCAGGACCAGGCGCAGCCGTTCAGCCGGAATCTTGCGTGGCAGACCGAGCGGCCGGCGGATGTCTTGATGATGGATGGTGACATCGAGCAGGGCGAGACGTCCTCCGAAGATTGCGGCCAGCCCCGCTGGCCGCAGGTGAGCCCGCAGCTCGTCGAGGAGATCGTCGGTACTCAGCAGCGCACGTTCGTCGACGCCGACCTGGTTGATGTGAAGTATTCGACCGCGGACGGCACGGCGGAACATCCTCGGTAGACGGATGTCGAAGCTCATCACGTGAGCGACCACGTCGCGGACACGCCAGCCCTCGCACAGCGAGGGGGCTTCCCATTGCTCGCGCGTCAGCGTCGCCAGAAGATCCGCCAGGTCGGTCCGTTCGGCCGTCGCCATCTGGAGAGCGTTCACGGCATCCCTTCTCAGGCTTTGGTCTCGGTGGGTGTCATGATCGTGGGCGCGGTGGCTGCAGCGCGGGAATGCCTGGACGGCGGGTCGGATGAGATCGCTCCCGCGCTCAAGATGCGGTGAGCTGTGCCGTGCCGTGCGATTGGCCCGCTGGGCGCCGGCGTCAGCGTGGGGTGAGTCGGAGTTCGACCATCGGCAGCTGGGTGTGTTCCGCTTCGATCGGGATTCCCAGCGTCGACTCGAGGACGGGCTTGAACCTGCGCCACGCGCGCGGGTAGATCCAGATCGGTGTGCGCATCAACCGGCCGGATCGCAGCAGCCGGGACCCGGCCCTGGTGATCGCGGCGGAGAGCAGCGTGGCGGGCGAGTGAGTGCTGGACATGACGTACCTCGATTCGGACGAGCAGGGGTGGAAGGTCCGGTCAGCTCCGGTCGACACCACCTCCCAGGCCATCGCGGTAGATCGACAAGACCTCCGCACCCCATCGCCGCATACCCACGGCTGAGAGCGGGTCGGTACCGAGTACGTCATCGAGATGTGCTCGCAGGATCAGCACGGCCAGGTCGCTTGCCAGTAGGAACGCGGCCCGCACCGCCGGGTCGTCGCCGGCGTTGGCAGACCCGGCTTCCACCATGGCCGCGAGCGCGTCCTGGCTCACCGCGTAGAGCCTCCGGAACAGCGCCGGTCCCACTGGTCCGCCCGCCAGTAGCAGGCGTGCGAGGTAGGCGGGGATCGGTGAGTCCGCGGGGAGACTGCCCGCCACCATGTCCGCGAGGGTGGGCAGGGTGGCCGGGTCGAGGACGTTGCCGGGCGCAGGCTCGGCGACCTGGGTCAGCATGTTCTCGAAGACCTGTGCGACATGGTCGTCCACCGCGGCGCGCAATCCGTCCTTCGACGTGTAATGCCGCACGACCAGAGCAGGCGAGACCCTGGCCGCCGACGCGATGTCGCGGACGGTGACCGCGTCGGGCCCGCGCTCGGCGAACAAGGCGAGAGCGGCGTCGCGGATCCTCGCCCGCGCGGTCCGATCATCCGGAAGTGTGGTCACATTTACAAAAGTAAACGCATGTTCACCCGCCTGCAAGTGCTGGCACGTCGAACACACGACCGCCTGTCGACGATCTCGACCGTGCACGTCGTGGGCCTTGTGGCGATGGGTTCCGGCAGCCCGGTCGACCCGTTCGCCACATCCTGACCGCGGGTCACGAATGGTGTGAGGCGATGAAGGGCCTGCCCTGGGAACGCAGCTATCTCGTCGCCGTCGCCGCCACCGAGCGCGTCAACGGCCTCCTCGCCGACGAGCTCATCAGTACGGCTGCTCCGCGGTCGACGGGTCCCCGTAGGTCAGCGCCCGCTCGCCGCGGCGGTGGAAGGCCAGCGTCCACAGCCAGGAGGCCAGGGTGGCGAAGCGGTTGCGGACACCGGCGAGGAACGCGATGTGGATCGCCCCCCAGGCCAGCCACCCGACCAGGCCGGACACCTTCACCGGCCCGAACCGGAGCACGGCGTGGCCGCGCCCGATGTAGGCGGCGCTGCCCAGGTCGCGGTACCGGAACGGGACCGCGGGCGTGTCCGGTTCGCCGATCCGCCGGCGGATCTCCGAGCCGGCGTGCCGGCCGGACTGCATCGCGACCTCGGCGACCCCGGGCAGCCCGTCCAGGCTCATCACGTCGCCGACCACGAACACCTCGGGGTGGCCGGGCACGGTCAGGTCCGGGCGGACCGGGATCCGACCCTGCTTGTCGGGCTCGGCGCCCACCGCGCGGGCCACCGCGGCGAGGAACGGCGCCGCCGTGACGCCGGCCGTCCACAGCACCGTGCGGGTGTCGTAGCGGGTCGTCGTGCCGTCCGAGGCGGTGGTGACCAGCCCGGCGGCGTCGACGTCGGTGACCCGCACGCCCAGCACGGTCTCCACGCCGAGACCGGCCAGCGTGCGCTGAGCCGAGCGCGACAGCGCCGGCCCGAACGAGGACAGCACGGCATCGCCTCCATCGAACAGCAGCACCCGCGCCTCGGCCGGGTCGATCTCCCGGAACTCGCGCTCGATCGTCCGCATCGCCAGCTCCCGGATCTGCCCGGCCAGCTCGACGCCGGTCGGTCCGGCCCCGGTCACCGCGAAGGTGAGCCACTCGCGGCGTTGCTCGGTGTCGGGCAGCGTCTCGGCCATCTCGAAGGCGCCGAGCACCCGGCGGCGGATGGTGAGCGCGTCGTCGATGCTCTTCATCCCGGGGGCGTGCCGGGCGAACTCGGGGTGGCCGAAGTAGGACTGGCGCATCCCCGCGGCGATCACCACGTGGTCGTAGGGCAGTTCGAACGTGCTGGCATCGGGTCGTCGCGCGGTCACGACCTTGCGGTCGACATCCAGGTCATGGGCCTCGCCCAGCACCACCCGGACGTCTCGGTGGCGGCGCAGCAGCGAGCGCAGCGGGCTGGTGATCTGTCCCTCGGACAGCAGGCCCGTCGCGCACTGGTAGAGCAACGGCTGGAACAGCGTGGTGGTGCTGCGGTCGAGCAGCGTCACGTCCAGGCCGGCGCCGGCCAGCCTGCGCACCGCGTACATGCCGGCGAACCCACCACCGACGACCACCACCCGAGGTCGGTCGGTGCCCATGTGCCCTCCTCAGGAATCGGTTTCGAGCCGGGGTACCCGGTCGCGGCCGGCGCCACCCGTCTGGCCGATCACGGTTGCGAGCCGGCCCGACCGGGAACGCCACAACCATGACGGTGGACCGATGAAGGCATTGACCGTGACCCCCGGCACGAGGGACTCGGCGCGGGTACGGGAGATGCCCGACCCGCCGGAGGCCGACGGTCCGATCCTGGTCCGGACCCTCGCGGTGGGCGTGTGCGGGACCGACCACGAGATCGTCGACGGCGCCTACGGCGAGGCCCCACCCGGCGAGGACCACCTGATCATTGGACACGAGTCCCTGGGCCGGGTGGAAGATGCCCCGGACGGCTCCGGCTTCACCCCCGGCGACCTGGTCGTCGGCATCGTGCGCCGACCCGACCCTGTCCCCTGCGCGAACTGCGCCGCGGGCCAGTGGGACATGTGCGCCAATGGGCGCTACACCGAACGCGGTATCAAAGCCCGACACGGCTACGCCAGTGAGCACTACCGGATCCACCCCGAATTCGCCGTCCGGCTCGACCCGGCACTGGACCGGGTCGGGGTGCTGATGGAGCCGACCACGATCCTGGCGAAGGCCTGGGAGCACGTCGAGAGCATCGGGCACCGCGCCGCCTGGTCACCACGACGGGTACTGGTCACCGGCGCCGGACCAGTCGGACTGCTCGCCGCCCTGCTCGGTGTGCAACGCGGCTACGACGTCCGGGTGCTCGACCAGGTCAGCTCCGGCCCGAAACCCCAGCTCGTCGCCGACCTCGGCGCGAGCTATCACACCGACCTGCAGGACGTGGACGCCGACGCCGACATCATCATCGAGTGCACCGGCGCCGGATCGCTGGTACTCGACGTGATGACCCGCAGCGCCCGCAACGCGGTCGTCTGCCTCACCGGGGTGTCCTCGGGAAGCCGCGAGGTCGGCGTCGACGTCGGCGGGCTCAACCGGGGCATGGTCCTGGAGAACGATGTCGTCTTCGGCTCGGTCAACGCCAACCGCCGCCACTACGAGCAGGCCGCCGAAGCGCTGACCAGGGCCGACCGCGGCTGGTTGGAACGCATGATCAGCCGTCGGGTCCCGCTGGAGCGCATCGCGGACGCCCTCGATGCCCGCGACGACGACGTCAAGGTCGTCCTCGACCTCGAAGCCGGCTGAGGTGGCCGGCCGGATCGAGGACTACGCGCTGCTCGGCGACACCCAGACCGCCGCACTCGTCGGCCGGGACGGGTCGGTCGACTGGCTGTGCCTGCCCCGCTTCGACTCCGCGGCCTGCTTCGCGGCGCTGCTGGACGACGAGCGGGCCGGCCGCTGGCTGCTCGCGCCCACCGCGGGCGGGCCGTGCACCCGGCGGTCCTACCGCGGCGACTCCCTCGTCCTGGACAGCGAATGGGACACCCCGGAAGGCTCCGTCCGGATCACCGACTGCATGCCGGTGCGGGGTGCGGCCGCCGACGTCGTCCGGGTCGTGCACGGAGTGTCCGGCGCGGTGCCGATGCGGATGGACCTGCGGCTGCGGTTCGACTACGGCCACGTCGTGCCGTGGGTGCGCCGCGACGGGCGCCACCTCGGCGCGATCGCCGGACCGGACGCAGCGTGGCTGAGCACCCCGGTCGACCTGCACAGCCGCCACCTGACCAGCACCGCGGCCTTCACCGTCCGGGCCGGCGAGTCGGTGCCCTTCGTGCTCACCCACTCCCCGTCCCACCGGCCCCGCCCCCGCCAGGTGCTGGCGGCCGGCGCCGTGGCCGACACCGAGCGCTACTGGGCGGACTGGATCGCCGCCTGCGGGTACACCGGGCCCTACGGCGAGGCCGTGCGCCGCTCGCTGGTGACGCTCAAGGCCCTGACCTACGCCCCGACCGGCGGGATCGTCGCCGCACCGACGACCTCGCTGCCCGAGCAGCTGGGCGGGCCCCGCAACTGGGACTACCGGTACTGCTGGCTGCGCGACGCGACCCTGACCCTGCAGGCGCTGCTGCGTAGCGGCTTCGACGACGAGGCCGCCGCGTGGCGGGAATGGCTGCTGCGGGCGGTGGCCGGGGACCCGGCCGACCTGCAGATCATGTACGCCGTCGACGGGACGCGGCGGATCCCCGAGTACGAGCTGCCGTGGCTGGCCGGCTACCAGGGCGCCGCCCCGGTGCGGGTGGGCAACGCCGCCGCCGACCAGTTCCAGCTCGACGTCTGGGGCGAGGTCCTCGACGGACTGCACCTCGCCCGCGAGGAGGGTCTGAAGGCCCGGGGCCCGGCCTGGGGCCTGCAACGTGCCCTGCTGGACTAC
Organism: Pseudonocardia sp. GCM10023141; assembly: GCF_042653605.1. Classification (NCBI taxonomy): domain Bacteria; kingdom Bacillati; phylum Actinomycetota; class Actinomycetes; order Pseudonocardiales; family Pseudonocardiaceae; genus Pseudonocardia; species Pseudonocardia sp. GCM10023141. Next base: position 180,228 of record NZ_JBHSIR010000082.1, on the reverse strand, counting down.
CTCGAGGGGCACTGGGACGAACCCGACGACAGCCTGTGGGAGGTCCGCGGCGGGCGCCACCACTTCGTGCACAGCAAGGTGATGGCCTGGGCCGGCGTCGACCGCGGTATCCAGGCCGTCGAGCGGTTCGGCCTGACCGGACCCGCCGACCGCTGGCGGTTCCTGCGCACCCGGATCGCTGAGGAGATCCTCGACCGCGGCTTCGACACCACCCGCGGCACCTTCACCCAGTACTACGGCAGCCACGGCCTCGACGCCGCGCTGCTGCTGATTCCCCGCACCGGGTTCCTACCCTGGGACGACCCGCGGATCGTCGGCACCATCGACGCCGTGCAGCGCGAACTCCTCCAGGACGGCCTGGTCCTGCGCTACCGACCTGACGCCGACAAGGTCGACGGCCTGCCCGGCGCCGAAGGCGCCTTCCTGGCCTGCTCGTTCTGGCTCGTCGAAGCACTGCACGGCGCCGGCCGCCCGGCTCAGGCCCGGACGCTGTTCGAGAAGCTGCTCGCGCTGCGCAACGACCTCGGCCTGCTCGCCGAGGAGTACGACACCGGCGCCGGCCGGCAGGTCGGCAACTTCCCGCAGGCATTCAGCCACGTCGGCCTGATCAACGCCGCACACCGGCTCGACCGGGCGCCGGCCGGGACTCCGCCGCGGGGGTCGGTGGCCTCGTAGCCGCGGTGCCGCGCTCATCGAGCTGGACGGCACAACCACCCGGGACAGCGCCGTCAGGCGCCTCCGTCCGCCGAGAACAGCAGGTGGACGCGACCGGTGCCGGGATGGACCACCGGCGTCGCGAGCACGCCGAAGGCCTGCCGCACCAGGTCCGGGGTCAGCGCCTGCTCCGGAGTCCCCACCGCGAGCACGCCACCGTCGTGCAGCACGACGATGCGGTCGCAGTAGGCCGCGGCGAGGTCCAGGTCGTGCATCGCGGCGACGACGGTGCGACCCAGCGACCGGACGGTCTGCAGCAACGCGTGCTGGTGCCGGACGTCGAGGTGGTTGGTCGGCTCGTCGAGCAGCAGCAGCGGCGACTCCTGGGCCAGGCCACGCGCCAGCAGGACCCGGCGCCGTTCCCCGCCCGACAGCTGCCCGACCGGGACGTCGACGGCGAACGCGAGGTCCACCTGGGCGAGCGCGGACAGCACGGCACTGCGCTCCGTCGCGTCACCCCCGGCCCACGGCGGCCGGTGCGGGATCCGCCCGAGCGCCACCAGCTCCCCCGCCAGCAGGTCCGCGGGCAGGTCGTCCTCCTGTTCCACGAGCGCCAGCGCCCGCGCCCGGGCCCTGGCCGGCATCGCGGCCAGCCGTTCACCGTGCACGAGCACCTCGCCTGCGGCGGCCGGTCGGATGCCGGCCAATGCCCGCAGCAGCGTGGACTTGCCGGTGCCGTTGGCGCCGACGATCCCGACGACCTCGCCGCCGGCCACGTCGATGTCGACGTGGCGCAGGATGACGCGCCTGCCGATGGCGCACGCGAGCCCGCGGACACTCAGGTGCGCGATCACGACACGGATCCGAAGCTGTAGCGCCGCCGACCGAGCAGCAGCAGGAAGACCGGGGCGCCGATGACACCGGTGACGACGCTGAGCGGGATCTCGCTGGGCGCGGCCAGCGTCCGGGCGGCCACGTCGACCCAGAGCAGGAACAGCCCGCCCGCCAGTGCCGCGACCGGCAGCATCCGGCGGTGGCGCGCACCCACGACGAGCCTGCTGACGTGCGGCAGGATCAGCCCGACGAAGCCGATCCCGCCCGCGACGGCCACCAGTACCCCGATCATGATCGCGAGCAGGACGAAGAGCACGTTGCGCACCAGCCGCACGGGCACGCCCAGCGCGGCGGCCACGTCCGCGCCCGCGGCCAGTGCGTCGAGCCAGCCGTTGCCGGCCAGCAGCACCGCCCCGATCACCGCCACGGCGACGAACGGGAGCAACGACTGTTCCCACGTCGCCCCCGACAGGCTGCCCAGCAGCCAGAACAGCACCGACTGCGCGGCCTGCGGGTCGGCGCTGCGGAACACGAGGAAGCTCGCCATCGCCGCGAACGCCGACGACAACACGGTTCCGGTGAGCACCAGCCGCAGCGGGGTCAGGCCACCCTGGGCCATCGCCACCCCGAACACGAGCAACGCCGCGCCCAGCGCCCCCAGCAACGCACCCGCCGACAGCGCCCACAGCCCCGCGCCGGCGAACGTGCCCAGCGTGATCACGGCGGTCGCGCCGACGCTGGCGCCGGAGGAGACACCGAGCAGGTAGGGGTCGGCGAGCGGGTTGCGCACGAGCGTCTGCATGCCGCTGCCGCCCAGCGCGAGACCGGCACCGACGACGATCGCGAGCACCACGCGGGGCCCGCGGATCTCCCAGACGATCGCGTCGGCCACCGGATCGACGCCCGTGGGGCCACCGAGGAGCCGGTGCCGCAGGACGTCGACGACCACGCCCGGCGAGACGTCGGCCGCGCCGAAGGCCGCCGAGGCGAGCGCGCTCACCACCAGCGCCGCGACGAGCACCAGCAGCACGGCGGCCAGCGGGACGCGGCGCGTGGCTCGCCGGTCGGCGACACGCTCCGAGGTCGGCACCGGTCTACTTCAGGTCGGCCGGCAGCTTCCCGACGATGCCGCTGGGCGGCGCGAGCCCCAACCCTTCGAGCGCGACGCGCAGCTCGTCGGCGGCGTCGATGTTGGGGAAGCCGCTGGTGAACAGGGCCAGCGGGAGCACGACGATCCGGTTCTGCGCCACGACAGTAAGGTCCTTGAGCCCCGGCTGGCTCGTGATCGTCGCCTTCTTCTGCGCGACCTCGTCGGCGTTGCCCGAGCGGTAGTCCATGACGACGATGACGTCGGGCTGTGACTGCGCGACGCTCTCCCAGCTCGCGTGGAACCAGGTGGTGTCCTGTGCCGCGAAGACGTTCGTGCCCCCGGCCGCGTCGATGATCCCCTGCGGCGGGCCGTTGCGCCCCGAGGTGTAGAGGTCGTTCGTGCCGCTGTCGAAGAGCAGGATCTTCGGCTTCGTGGCCGGTCGGGGCGCGTCGGCGAGCGCCTTGAGCCGCGTGTCGAGCTCGGCGAGCGCGGCGCTCGCCTGCTGCTGGTGGCCGGTGAGGACACCGTAGTTGGTGACGTCGGCGCGCACCGCGTCCCAGGGATCCATGGTGCCGAGCTTGGAGTCCTTGCCGGCGCCGGGATCCTGGCGGCAGCTGTCGGAGATCACGTAGGTGGCGATGCCCTTGGCCGCCGCGGACTCGATCGTGACCCCGGACGCACCGGCGAACAGGCCTCTGAAGGAGCCGACCAGCAGGCCGGGCCGCTGGGCGAGCACCGCTTCCATCGAGATGGGGCTCTTGAGCCGCGGCACGCTCTCGATGCCCGGCCCGTAGAGGGCGCTCATCACGGCGTCGTTGCCGGGGGTCAGCGTGGCGGCCGCGAGCTGGCGCAGCGCCCCGATCCTCATCAGCGTGCCGACGTTCGCGGAGTTGCTCGTGGCGACGATGCGCTGCACCGGCGTGGGATAGCTGGCCGGAATACCGCAGTTGGTCACCGTTGCGGTGGCAGGCGCCGCGGTGATCGCCGGGGCCGGCGCGCCACCGCAGGCGGCCAGCGCCGCGGCGACGACGGCCAGTGCGGCCGGGAACCGGAGTCGGGAGATGGTCATGCAGAGGCCTCTGCTCAGGGGCTCGGATCGCGAAGCCCGGACGGCTGTCGGCCAGCAGGTCTTCGGACTCAGGATCATCCGGACGAGGCGCCTTCCCGGACCGTGGGGTCCAGTGGCATGTCGCCTCGCCCGTCACCTTCACCGCTGCGCGTCAGCTCCGGATTCACACCGGATTCCCTGACCCATTCACTGGGCGTGACTGGCCTCGTGGCGGAACCTAGCAGCCCGCCGCACCACCGAGCGGCCCCTGCAGTCCACGTCACCCTGCACCGGTCAGGTGCGCGTGTAGTTCGCGATGATCACGCCCGTGGTGGTCACCACGCTGCTGGTCAGCGTGAACTCGGTCAGCGGGGCCGGACCCTCGAAGAGCCGCGCGCCGCTGCCGAGGGTGATGGGGTGGATCAGCAGCGTGTAGTGGTCGATCAGGCCCGCGGCGTGCAGGCTGCGCACCAGTGCGGTACTGCCGATGATCATCAGGTTCGCGCCGGGACGATCCTTCAGCTCGGCGACGGTCTGCGCCGCGTCACCGCGCAGCAGGACCGAGTTCTCCCAGGCGTCGGCGTCGTCGAGGGTGCGGGACACGACGTACTTCCGGACGCCGTTCATGTGCTTCGTGAACGGGTTGCCGTCCGTGCGGGAGCCCCACGCGGTGATGAAGTCGGTCCAGGTGCGACGGCCGAAGAGCATGTCCGCCGGCTTGCCCATCCCCTTGCCGGCCTCCTGCTGCATCACCTCGTCCTGGAACGCGCCGCCCCAGCCGCCGTGCGTGAACCCGCCGCGCGTGTCCTCGTCGGGACGGCCGAGGCCCTGCACGACGCCGTCGAGGGTGATGCTCAGGTAGGTACCGATCGAACGCATGGGGTGGGTGTCCTTCCGGGTAGCGGACCGCCCCAGCGGCGGCCCGTCACCCGCTACACGAACGACGATCGGCGACATCGACACCCGCCGGCGAAGTTTCGTCGAGGGGTTACTTCTCCCCGTAGAGCTGCTCGTAGTTCTTGTAGAGGATCCGCTGCTTGAGCTCGTCGCTCACCGGAGCACCGTTGATCTTCCAGTACTCGCCCCAGAAGTCGCTCCACGGCTCGTCGGACGCGAAGAGCACGCGGTCCTCACCGATACCGCGCTTCTCGATCTCGGTCATCAGCCAGCGGGCGCCGAAGCCGATCGTCCACGTGGTGTCGCAGTAGACCTGGTAGCCCTCCTCCACCCAGTCGAGGAACTGCGGGACGAGCTTGATGTGGCCGCTGACGCCGCCACCGAAGTGCACCAGGTAGATCTTGACGCGCTTGCCGTAGCGCTCCACCAGCGGGATGAAGTTGTTGATGTCCGAGGCACCACCGGCACTGGTGTGGAAGTGGAACACCAGGTCGTGCTGCTCAGCGGCGTCGAAGCAGGCCTCGGCCAGCTCGCGCGTCTCGTCGTCCCAGGTGTTGGGGTCGGGGTTGCCGCCCAGCAGGAACGTGGTCTTGAGCGCCTTGATGCCGCGCTCACCCGCGCTCTCGAGCGTCTTGAGGGTGAGCTCCTTGTTCTGCGGCAGGATCGAGACCCACAGGCCGCCGACGAGGCGCTCGTTGTTGGTGACGGAGTCGAGCACCAGGTCGTTGAGCGAGAAGGCGTGGCCCTGCACCGGGATGCCGTAGTTGGGCAGGATCAGGCCGCGCTCGACACCGAGGTTGTCGATGTAGCCCAGGTACTCCTTCGCGTTGGCGAACTCGTAGACCGTGGGCTTGACCGGCTCCTTCAGGTTGTAGAACTGCCACGCGTCCATCGTCCCGATGTGGCTGTGCGCATCGATGACGCGCCCCTTGACCTTCTCAGTGGATGCCATCCGCACTCCCTTACCCAATGCTCAACGAACGTGTCGGATAGTGAATGTAGCGAAGCATGCACATCTGAGCAATACTTCAGATAATCAGTCCGCCGGAGGGTGCCGTGTGACGGCCCGGGGATCACGCCAACCCGGACATGGGCGCCGCCGCACCCGACCGCGCCACCCCCGCAGCCACCGCGCCGATGACCCGAACGGCGGCTGACGCGCTCGCACACACCTCCGGTGCACGGCACACACCGTGCACGGTGTGTGCCGGGACGCTGCGGTGTGTGCGAGCGGTCAGGGGTTGACCACCAGCGCGGTCACGTCGCGGACCCAGCGGGCCGCCGGACCCGCAGCCTCACTCGCTGACGTCGCCGATTGTCGCCGAGGCGAGCGGGCGAACAGGTTGACTTCGCACACCGTCTCCCGTCCTCGCAGGGTGTGGAACGTGTGCGACGACCTGCGACGGCATGCGAAGTCGGTCTGCGAGTCCACGACGCGGCCCGCCAGGACATGCGCTGGAGCGTGCGCGCCGATCCGGGCATCACGGTCGTCCGGCAACGCCTGCTGGAGCCGCCGCCGGACAATCCTGCGCGGCTGCGGGCCCACGCCGGTCGGGAGTGGCTGGTGGTCCTGGCGGGCGCCGTGATCCTGCTGCTCGGCAACCGCCGCCTGCGCGTGGAGACCAACCAGGCCGCGGAGTTCCCGACGATGCTCCCGCACGCCATCGGGACGGCGGGCGGCCCGGCCGAGATACTGGGGATCTTCGACCGGGACGCGCGTCGCGGCCATCACGACCGCGACGAACCCGACCCGCCGCGATCAGCCGTCGCGGCCGACCGGGTGTGACCGGCGGCGCGCGTGGATCACGGCATCGACGCCGCTGCCACCCACCGCGCGCGGCCGGTCCTCGGCCACGACGAGCTCCCACAGCGCGGGGTCGAGCGCGGCGACCGCATCGTCGACGGAGACCTGCACCTGACCGGCGGCCGGGGTCGCCGCGCCCGTGGCCGGGTCGACCGGGCGGTGCCCGACCAGGAACAGGGTCCCGCCGGGCGCGACGCCCGTCGCCATCCGGCCCACCAGCTCCGCGACCGACCCCGCCACGTGGACGTAGAGGCACAGAACGAGGTCGTAGTGGCCGGGCTGCGGGGTCCAGGTCGCGAGATCGCCCTCCACCCACTCGACGCGCTCGGCGACGTCCGCCCCGATCGCCTCGGCCGTCGAGCGGGCGTGCGCGAGCGCGCTCGCGGCGAAGTCGACCGCCGTGACCCGCCACCCGCGGGCAGCCAGCCAGAGCGTCTCGGACGCGTGGCCGCAGCCCGCGTCGAGTGCGACACCGGGAGCCAGGTCGGCGACGGCCCCGGTCAGTCGGGCGTTCGGCGGGCGCTTCGCGACGGCGTCCCCGTGCTCACGCAGGGCCTGCGACCAGCGCTGCTCCCAGAAACTGCGATCGAACGCTGCGGTCATGCCCTCACCTCGATGATCACGGCTGCACTCTCCCACGCCTCAGGTGTCGTGCCCGCCGCACGCGGCAACGACCGTTGCGGCCAGCGCCATCCGATGGTCCTTCGCCCACGGCGCCCCCCACACCGCCCGCGGGCCGTGCAGCACCACCTTCGCCCGCTCCCCCAGTATCCGGACCGCCTGTCCCTCGACGTCCCTGGCGCTGTAGCGGTGCACCGCCCAACCGCGGTGGTGGGCCAGCTCGGCCAGCACCTCGCAGTACATCACCGAGTCGGCGCGGCTCTCGTAGGGCACCCGCCGCTGGACGGCGATGTCGGTGGGGAAGTCGACCGGCCAGGCCCGCAGCGACATCGAGACGATCGGGGCGGGCAACCCGGCCGCGAGCTCGTCCAGCGCTGCCGAGGCCGCCCGGGCCGCCGACGCGCGGACCTCGGCCACCAGCGCCGCGAGAGCCGCATCGGCCGGCGGCTCAGCCGACCCGTGCAGCGGGTGCGGGTTGCCCTCGTTGTGGATCGGCGCGGCCGAAACGCCGGGCTCGACCAGCGCGATCCGGCGTCGATCCACGACCGCGTGGTCGTCGGACGCCGTGACGGCCACGGCCCAGCCGAAGTGATGAGCGATGCCCAGCCGCATGACCGGATTGTGGCGGACGCGGCATCCCTATCTGGTCTCGACGGATGACCATGGACGCCAAGGCCCTGCAGCAGCGCCTGCGCGACCTGCCCTCACTCGCGGGCCCGCTCCCCCCGTTCGACCCCGCGACCGCGCCGGGCGATCCGGACACCCTGTTCGCGGAGTGGCTCGACGCCGCGATCGCCGCGGGGGTGCTCGAGCCGCACGCGATGACGCTGTCCACCGTCGACCCGATCGGGCGGCCGTCGGCTCGGGTGCTGATCCTCAAGAACCTGCGCGCCGGCGTGTGGCAGTTCGCGTCCGGTTCCGGCAGCCGCAAGGGCAAGGAGCTCGCCGGCACGCCGCGGGCGGCGCTCACGTTCCACTGGCCGGTGCTGGGCCGCCAGGTCCGCGTCCGCGGCGCCGTCACCACGGCCGCCGCGCAGGACAGCGCCGCCGACTACCTGGGCCGCTCCCCGGGCGCGCGGGCGGCCGCGCTGCTCGGGCTCCAGAGCGAGGTCCTCGTCGACGACGCGGAGCGCGCAGCCGCGGTGCTGGAGGCCGTCGAGCGGGTCACGCGCGATCCCGCACTCGTCGCTCCGGAGTGGACGTTGTTCGGCGTGGAGGCCGACGAGGTCGAGTTCTGGCAGGGCGACGAGGCGCGCCAGCACGTCCGGCTGCGCTACACCCGGCGCGATGACACGTGGTCCCGGGACCGGCTGTAGCCATGATCGGCGGGTCGCTCTACTCCGGCGGCCGCCCGGGATCGGGCAGCGTCTGCCCGGTCCCGGCCACGCCGCGCTGCTGGTACCAGCCCCCGCGGATGCTGCTGATGGCCTCCCAGCCCTCGCTGTAGCGCGGGATGTCGAGGTGCTGCTGCCAGGGTTTGACGTCGAGCACCGGGGTGCCGTGGCAGAGGTCCACCCCGGCGAACGTCACGCCGGTCTCGTCGACGTCCAGCACGCGCACGACGCTGAGCGCGAGCGGGTTGGGCCGCGCGGGGTGGCGGGTGGCGAAGATCCCCACCCGCTGCCCGGTGTGCGCCAGCATGAACGGCACGACCCGCCCGTCCGACGGTGTCGGCTCCGCTCGGTCGAGCCACGCGACGATCCAGAGGTGGTCGAACTCGCGCACGCCGTCCAGGCCCGCGGCAAACTCGGCGAAGACCTCGACGCGGCCGACGGCGGCGCCGTTGCGGGTGGACTGGATCGGGGTCTGCGCCGGGTCGGTGTAGGTGCTCCGGACGTAGCCGATCGGGGCCAGGCCGGGCACCGCGGCCCGCACCCCGTCCCGGCCGGCGGCGTCGAGATCCGGTAGCGGCTCCACGTGATCTCCCCTCCCTACGGCGCGGCCGGACCGATCCGCAGCAGGGTCCTGCCGATCCGCCCGCCCCGCTCGACGGCGCGATGGGCGGCCACGATGTCATCCAGCGGGTGGGTGGCCGCGATCGGGTGCGTGAGCGTGGCGTCCGCCAGCATCGCCGTGACGTCCCGCACGGCCGCGCGCATCGCTGCGGGCGGCATGACGAAGACCAGCACCGTGCGGATCGTGATGCCGCGGCGCATCAGCGCGTAGAACGGCAGCGCCGGCTCCGGGACGGCGGCGGAGGCGTAAGTCGCGATCGTCGCCCCGGTGGCCACCACCGCCGAGGTCAGCGGCAGGTTCGCCCCGAACGCGACGTCCACGACCCGCGTGACGCCGCCGGGTCCGGCCAGCCCGGCGATCACCGCGGCCGCGTCGGACCGGTGGCGGTCGACGACGTGGTCGGCGCCCGCGGCGCGCGCTAGTTCCTCCTGCTCGGGGCCTCCGGCGGTGGCGATCACCGTGGCACCACCGCGCTTGGCCAGCGCGACGGCGTAGCGACCGACCGCACCCGCGCCGCCGGTCACGAGCACCGTCTGCCCGTCGACGCTGCCATCGGCGAACACGCAGCGGTGCGCGGTCAGAGCGGGGACACCCAGGCACGCACCCACCGCGAACGGAACGTCCCCGGGCAACGCGATCGCGTGGGCCGCCGGCACGACGACGTGCTCGGCCGACGTCCCGTGCTGCCGCCCGAACGTCGCGGAGTGGACCCACACCCGCTCCCCCACACGATTCGCCCCCACGCCGGGCCCGACCTCGTCGATCACGCCGGCGCCGTCGTCGCCGGGGATGACGAGCGGATCGTCCATCGTGCGATCGCCCGCCCCCGCCCGGCGCTTGACGTCGCGCGGGTTGATCCCGGCCACCGCGACGGCGACGCGCACCTCGCCGGCGCCGGGGTGCGGGTCGAGACGCTCGCCGACGACGAGCACGTCGGCGGCGGCGCCCGTGCGCTCGTACCAGGCCGCTCGCATCATTGCAGTGCCACCACGTACTTGCCCGACCCGCGCGACTCGGCGAGGCGCTGGTGCACCTCGGGGACGGCCGCCAGCGTCGCGACCTCGGTGATCGCCACGTCGAGCCGCTTGTCGGCAAGCAGCTCCACGACCCGGCGCAGCGCCCCGGACACGCGCGCCGGGGCCGTCGCGGTGAGCCGGCTGATGCTGAACCCCGCAAGCGCGACGTTGCCGCCGATGAGCCGGCCCAGTGGCGGCAGCGGGTCGGGCGTGCCGCCACCGGGGTTGCCGAACAGCACGATGCGCGCACCCGGTGCCGCCACGTCGAGGTCGACGTCGAGCAGCGTGGTGCCGGCCGGGTCGAGCACGACGTCCACCCCGGCCGGTGCCGCGCTGCGGATGCCCGCCACGAGGTCCGCATCGCGCACCAGCGCGACGTCCCAGCCCTGCTCCCGGGCGGCGGCCACCTTGGCAGCGCGCCCGACCGTGCCGATGCGCAGCCCGCCGCCGAGCACCGGGACCAACTGCGCCACGGCGCTGCCGACACCCCCGCCCGCAGCCTGCATGAGCACGGTCTCGCCGGGCTGCACCCTGGCCACGTCGGTGAGCAGCAGCAGCGCCGTCGCCAGCATCAGCGGCGCAGCCGCGGCCACCGCCGTGGGCACCGTCTCGGGCACCGGCACGACGAGCGCCGCGTCGGCGACGGCGACCTCGGCGAACCCGCCGCCCCGGGTGAAGGCCGCCACCCGCTCCCCCGCCAGCACCCCGCTGACACCGGGGCCGACCTCGCGCACGGTCCCGGACACCTCCAGCCCGGGGACGTAGGGCCACGACGACGCGTAGCCGGGATCGCCGCGGCGGGCCATCACGTCGATGAAGTTGATGCCGGCGTGCGCGACGTCGATGCTCACCTCGCCCGGCCCGGGGCGCGGGACGTCGATGTCCCGGACCGCGGTGCGGTCACTCCCGGCGGACGGCTCGCTCATGACCAGCGCCCGCATCAGCCCTGCTCCCCGTCGACACGCGTGATCGGGCCGGGCACGACGTCGCCCAGGATGCGACCCACGTAGTGGCCGCCCTCGAGCACGCCCGGGTCGTCGTGGGCCGCCAGGATGAACCGGTAGCCGCGGGCGTGCTTGATCGCGCCGATCTCCTGCAGCACCGAGGTGGTGAAGTTGTTGCTGAGCGCCGGGTCGTCGGCCACGAGGAACGAGGGCTGGACGCCGGCGACGAAGCCGTCCTTCGGCTGGCGGCGCAGTGCGCCCTCGACGTCGTAGAACAGGTCACCGCACAGGTAGGCCGGGCCGTCGGCGGTCGTGACGACCACCGCGAGCGAGCCGGGGGTGTGCCCGCCGCAGAGCCGGCAGGTGATGCCGGGGAACAGCTCGCTCGGGCCGGCGTGCTCGAGGTCGAGGAACTGCAGCGCGCCCGGGGTGTAGACGCGGTCGATCAGGTGGTGCAGGTCGTCGCGGGCGTAGGCGCGGCCCTGGATGCCGGTGCAGGCGCTGCCCAGCTCGCTGCGGTTGACCACCACCGGCACCGTCATCGGGACCTTGTCGAGATGGCCGGCGTGGTCGCGGTGCAGGTGGGTCATGATCACGCACGTGAGGTCGGCGGGTGTGACGCCGTGCGCGGCGAGCTGCTCGGCGAATCCCTGACCGGGGCCGACGGTGCCACCCATGCCGAGCACGGACGGGTCGCGGTAGCCGGCATCGACCAGTACGGGCCCCGCGGCGCCGAGCAGCAGGAAGCCCTGCGCGGGCACGTCGATCACGCGGCCCGGCGCGACACCGCGCAACCGCATGGACGCGTCGATCGTCACCGACCCGAAGTTGAGGCGGCGGATCTCGTAGGGGGACAAGGGGTTCTCCAGGATGCGACGGGCACCCTCGCCGACCCGACGGCCCGGGAGACCGGGTCGTCGGGTCGGGCGGTGCGGTGGTGGCGGAGCGGTTGTCGTGGTTACTTGCTGCGGTAGGACGCGAAGCGGCGCCACGCGTCGTGGGTCGCCTGCCGGATCGCGCCGGCGGCATGCCCGAGGTAGGCCTGCTCGATCTCGGTGAGGGCCGCGGTGATGTCGCCGCCGAGGTCGACGCCGAGCAGCACCTCCGCGAGCCAGCCGCGGACGAGCCCCGTCACCGCGGTCGAGTCGACCTCGGTGACGACGCCGGTGGCCCGGTCGACCCGCAGGCTGACCGTGAAGTACTCCTGCACGGCGTGCGATGCCGACAGCGCCGGTACCTTCGCGTGCCCGACGACGATCACGCTGGTGCGCGGGTCCATCGCGGCAGTCTGCCAGCGCGCCGCGACCTGCGGCTCCACCACCGTGATCACGACACCACCGCCGGCGCTGGTGCCGGGGCGTCCCCGGTCACCGGGGTCCGCACGAGCGAGAGGCACAGGGCGGCCGCCACGAGCGCGCCGATCATCGCCACCAGCGCGGGGGTGAACGAGCCCGTCGCCTGGATCAGCGCTCCGATGAGGATGGGGCCGAGGAACCCGGCGAGCTGGGTGCCCATGTTGATGAACCCCAGCCACATCCCGACCTCGTGCGGGCGCACGATGTCCATCGGCACCGACCAGAACGGCCCGAGCCCGGAGTAGAGGAAGAACCCGGAGAGCGTCAGGAACACCCCCGCCACGGTGACGGTCGGGGCCAGCACCGTCGCCGTGATGCAGGCCGCGGTGGCCAGGTAGCTCACCGCGATGAACCGGCGCCGCAGGTGGTTGAAACGGCGCTGGCAGACCCACGCCCCCAGCAGCATCCCGACCGTCCCCGCGAGGTACGGCGCGGTCGCGAGCACCCCGGCGCCCGCCAGGTCCAGGCCGCGATAGGTGATCAGGTAGGTGGGCAGCCAGCCCATCAGGCCGTAGAGCACGAAGCCGAAGAAGAAGAACGCGGCGAACGTCAGCCAGATGTGGGGCACCCACCACTGCCGCCGCGGAGCCGGTCCGGCGTTCGCGACGAGCGCGCGCTCGGTCAGGTTCGCGTGCTGCGGGCTGTCGCGCAGCCACCGCAGGACGAGCAGGACGGTGAGCAGCCCCGGGATCACCGTGAGGTAGAAGACCCACCGCCAGCCCCAGGCGCTGATGATCGGGAACGTGAGCGCGGGCGCAAGAGCCGGACCCAGCGTCAGCGCGGTGAGCATGAGCGCCAGCGGCAGGGCCCGGCGGCCCGGCTCGAACCAGTTGGACAGCACCCGCCACAGGGGTGGCGGGTGGAAGCCCTCCCCCACCCCCATCATGAACCGCACCACCAGCAGGGCGGCGATGCTGCCCGACAGCACGCCGGTGAGCACGCTGAACACCGTCCACCACGCGATGGCCGCCGCGATGATCCGGCGCTGCCCGAACCGGTCGGACAGGTAGCCCGCGGGCACCTGGACGATCGTGTAGCTCAGCAGCAGCGCGCCGCTGAGCACCCCGGCCAGCGAGGGCGAGAGGTGCAGCTCACCGGACATGAACGGCAGCGCCGCGGCGATGGCGACCCGGTCGAAGTACGACACGAGCAGCGTCAGCCACAGCACGGCCAGCACGACCCAGCGGTAGGTCGCCGGGGACGGGATCCGGGTCATCGCGATCAGCCCGCGTCGACAGCAGGAGCGGGATCGTCGGTCGCGGCCTTCTCGGCGACGGCCACGTCGAACGCCGGGTCGTCGGGGAACTCGCTCACCGGCGAGCCGAGGAACTCCGGGACCTCCCCCTCGTCGTGCAGGCCGACGGCGTAGCCGGAGATCAGGGGATCGTGCTGCAGCCCGGGCGTGTGCACCTCGACGAGCGTGCACGGGGCACCGGACCGGTTCCACGACCAGTGCAGCGCCCCGGCCGGGATGCGCAGGAAGTCACCGGTGCGCAGGTGGAACGCCCGGTCGACGACGAACACCCACAGCTCGCCGTCCTGCATCCAGTTGAGCTGCTCGCAGTCGTGCGTGTGCGGGGTGGAGTGGTAGCCGTCGGGCCGCGTCGCGATCATCAGCGACGACGAGTTCCCGAAGACGGCGCGCGTCCGGAACGACGTGCCGCCCATGTCGGCGACCTCGTCGGGGACGGACCCAGCAGCGGCGTGCAGGGACATGGCTCTCCCTCGGTGCGCGCACAGGCGCATCGCACGGCGGCGCGGCAGCGACGCCCGTCAAGGGAGAGGACGCGGAGGGGGGTGCGGGGTGGTCCCGGGCCTCGACCCGGCTGCTCCGCACCATCGGCGTCCAACGTTGACGGCGAGACCATAGACGACGCCGCGGGCGGCGACAAGGGTCGGATCGCGCCGGTCAGGCGTCGAGGATCGCCTGCACCACCGGCGCCATCGCGGCCGCGGCCGCCTCGCGGCTCGGCGTCGCGACCGGTGGTAGCCGCAGGACGTAGCGGCACAGGGCGGTGCCGAGCATGTGCGCGGTGAGCTGCGCGGCCCGGCGCCGCGCTGCGGTCTCGTCGGCCGGGTCGAGTGTGTGGGCGAGTGCGACGACCTGGCCGGTGAACACGTCGCGGATCCGGTCGGCCGCCGCCGGGTTCGTGGCCGCCGAGCGGAGCAGCAGTGCGAGCACCTCGGCGGTCGGCGGGTCCTCCCACAGCGTCAGGAAGTGCTCGGCGAGCGCGGCGCCGCGCTGCGGGCGCGGGATCGCCGACAGGTCGGGCAGGCGCAGATCGACGTCGACCGCGGCGGCGAACAGGCCCTCCTTGCTGCCGTAGTAGCGCATGACCATCGACGGGTCGAGCCCGGCCGCGCTCGCGACCCCGCGCACGGTGGTGCGCTCGTAGCCGTGCTCGGCGAACGCGTGCCGGGCGGCCGCGAGCACCGCGTCGCGGCTGGCCCGGGACCGCTCCGTGAACACCATCACCCGAGCATATGCCAACGCGCGTTGGCATTCCGTGAGCCATCGGTCTAGTATTGCCAACAAATGTTGGCAAACAACCGTTGGAGGAGAGATGTCGACGCTGCCGTCGGAGACGGATGTACTGGTGGTCGGGGCCGGACCGGTCGGGCTGAGCACCGCGGCGGTGCTCAGCGCCCGCGGCGTGGACCACGTGCTGGTGGAGCGCGCCACAGTCGGCGCGGGCACCTCGCGGGCCGCGGTCGTGCACGCCAGGACGCTGGAGGTGCTGGAGCGGATCGGCGCCACGCCCGCGATGGTCGCCGAGGGCGTGGTGGTGCCGACGTTCACCATCCGCGACCGCGACCGGACGCTGGTGCGCCTCGATTTCGGCGGGCTGCCGACCCGCTACCCGTACACGCTGATGCTGCCGCAGAACATGACCGAGGCGATCCTGCACGACCGGCTCTCCGCACTCGGCGGCACCGTCCACACCGGACGGGAGGTGCGGCGGCTCGAGATCGTCGACGGCCGGGCCGTGGCCGAGCTGGTCGGGCCCGACGGCGCCCGGTCCACGATCGACGCCCGCTACGTCGTGGCCGCGGACGGGATGCACAGCGGCGTCCGCGAGCAGTCCGGGATCGCGTTCACGGGGTCGGCGTACGCGCAGTCGTTCGTGCTCGCCGACATCCACCTCGACTGGGACCTGCCGGGCGACGAGGTGCAGATGTTCTTCTCCCCCAACGGTTTCCTCGTCGTGGCGCCACTGCCGCACGGGCACCACCGCGTGGTCGCGACCGTTGACGACGCACCCGAGCACATCACCGCAGCCGACGTGACCCGGCTGATCGAGACGCGCGGCCCCACCGGCGGATCGGCGGTCCGCGACGTGGTGTGGGGATCACGGTTCCGTGTCCACCACCGCCTCGCCGACGCGTTCCGGCGCGGTCCCGTCTTCCTCGCGGGCGACGCCGCACACGTGCACAGCCCCGCAGGCGGGCAGGGCATGAACACCGGGATCCAGGACGCGATCGCACTCGGCGGGCTGCTGGGCGACGTGCTCGCCGACGGCGCCGACCCGGCCGTGCTGGACCGCTACGAGGCGATCCGGCGCCCGGTGGCCCGCCAGGTCGTGACGCTCACCGACCGGATGACCCGCGCCGCCACGCTGTCCGGGCCGGCCACGACGGTGCGCAACCTCGCGATGCGCGGCATCGGGTCGCTGCCGCCGGTCCGGCGGGCGATGGCGATGAACCTCTCCGAGCTCGCGCTGGCCACGGCGCCCTGATCGCCGATCAGCCGCGCATGTGCCGCAGCGCCGATCAACGGCGCAGGCGCCGCAGGGCCGATTTAGCGGCGCAAATGCCGCAGCGCCGACGCCGCCGCACCTGCCCCGCACATGCCGTGCGCCCCGGGCCCCGGCGGCGTCGCGGCCGAGCAGAGGTAGGTGCCCGCCACCCCCACCGCGTACGGGTCGAGCGCCCGGCGGGGCCCGAACACCAGCTGGGGGACGGTCTTGGCCCCGGTCATGATGTCGCCGCCCACGAAGTTCGGGTTGAACGCGGCGAACCCGGCAGGCGAGCACGTCTGCGTGCCGATGATCCGTTCGCGGAAGCCGGGGGCGAACCGCTCGATCTGCGCGGTGATCGCCTCCGTAGCGTCGCCCGTGTAGCCGTGCGGGACGTGCGCGTAGGTCCACAGCGGATGGACGTCGCCGACCGAACGCTGCGGGTCGGCCAGGTACTGCTGCCCGACGAGGACGAACGGCCGCTGCGGCATCCGGCCGGCGTTCACGTCGCGCTCGCAAGCGGCGATCTCGGCGAACGTGCCGCCCAGGTGCACCGTGCCCGACCGCCGGGCCGGCTCCGCCGTCCACGGCACGCCGCCCGCCACCGCGAAGTCGACCTTGAACGCACCGGGCCCCGGCCGGAACCGCCGGTAGGCTCGGGCGACCCGCGCGGGCAGCCGGTCGCCCATGACGTCGGCGACGGCATCGGGGGCGAGATCGAAGATCCGCACATCCGCCGCGGGCAGTTGCGAGAGCGACGAGACGCGCACGCCCGTCTCGATCTTCCCGCCGCAGTCGAGGAGCGCGGCGGCGAGCGCGTCGGTGATCGAGCGGGACCCGCCTGCGGCCACCGCCCACCCGTGGCGGTGGCCCGCGGTGAGGATGCCCAGCCCGATCGCCGAGGACATCGGGTGGTGCAGCGGCCGGAACGCGTGTGCCGCCACCCCGCCGAACAGCGCGCGGGCCCGCTCGTCACGGAAGAGCCGGGCGAGCAGCGCGGCAGGCGCCACGGTGGGCAGCCCGAAACGGGCCAGCCGCAGCGGGTGGTGCGGCACCCGCAGCAGCGGGCGCAGGATGTCCTGCGCCAGCTCGTCGTAGCCGGCGGCGGGGCCCTCGAACAGCGCCCGCCACCGGCCGCCATCGACACCGAGGCCGGCGGCGGTCTCGGTGACCGAGCGATGCAGCACCCCCGCGTCGCCGGTGTCGAGCGGGTGCACGCAGTCGATCTCCGGGCGGAGCCAGCGCAGGCCGTGGCGGTGGAGGTCCAGGCTCTGCAGTGCGCTCGATCCGACGGCCATGGGGTGGATGGCCGAGCAGTGGTCGTGCAGCAGGCCGGGCACGATCCCCTCGGCGGTGCGCGTGCCCCCGCCGATCTCGTCGGCGGCCTCCAGCACCGTGACCTGCACACCCTCCCTGGCGAGCAGCGCAGCCGCGGTCAGCCCGTTGGGCCCGGCCCCCACCACCACGGCCGTGCTCATGCCGTCGCCCTCACATCGGTACCCGTCCCGCTGGCGGCCGACCAGGCGACCTGTGTCGGGATCGGGCCGCCCGGCAGCCACGGCTGCTCGTGCACGGCGTCGGCGACGTTCCAGGTGCCGCGCTCGATGACACCCAGCGCCGCGTCGATCACCTTGTAGTGCTGCACGCTGGAGTGGATGGCCTGCGACTCGACCCAGACCACGACGAGCTCGCCCGGCGCGAACGCGCACCGGCTCTGCACGGCGGTGATGAGGTCCTCGTTGTGCAGGTGCCCGTCGCCGAAGTTGAACCCGATCAGCGAGTTGCACGTGAACTCGGCCTCCCGCACCGTCCAGCGGTCCAGCTCCGGGATGGTGTTGATCAGCACCGAGAACAGGCCGCGGCCCTGGCTGTGCATGGCGCGCCAGGCGATGGTCTGCTGCATGGTGATCTCGGCGATCGGCTGCGGGTAGCCCAGAGCCTGCAGCTGGTCGATCTGGTTGGTGGTCGGGCGGATCACGGCGTCGAGCTTCTGCTCGGTGCCCGGCGCGAACGCCCACAGCGCCGAGGCCCAGTTGCCGGCGTACTGGCGCATCGAGGGCAGGAACGACACCAGGTCCGGGCGCAGGTTGCCCAGCACCGGGAAGAACAGCAGGCAGGCGATGATCCCGGCGGTCAGCCACGGCGAGGACATGTCGCCGACACCGTAGCCCGCCGATGCCGGGAAGCCGAGGAACAGGAAGATCGCGGCGAAGGCGAACAGGACGTTCCACTCCAGCGGCACCGCGAGCGGGAACGTCGAGGTGATGAACAGGTGGAACGCCACCATCAGCACGACGGCGGCCAGCGTGACGTAGTGGTTGGTCGACAGCAGCAGCACCAACGGGGCCACGATCTCCACGACCGTGCCGCCGATGTGGGCCAGCCCGCCCGCCACCTTCGACGGGCGGATGTCGCGCGGGAAGTCGCGGTACTGCATGCGCTTGAACCAGCGGAACGGGATGCACGGGCTGTTGGAGACCATCGGCGGCACGACGTTGGCGAAGTGCCTGCCGAACTTGGACGCCCCGGCGCCGATCCACACGATCGCGATGAGCAGCTTGAGCGCGATGATCATGTCGACGAACGGGAGCACGGCGAAGAACACCAGCGCGGGCAGGTACTGCTCGCCGCGGGCCGCCAGGAAGATCGTCTTGTCGCGCAGGCCGCACAGCACGTAGAGCACGATCGGCGCCACGAGCAGGGCCGGGTTCACGACGCCGGACGAGACGGTCGGCAGCACCGCCGTCAGGGTCGCGCTCGAGACGCCGGGCAGCAGCACCGCCAGCAGCAGCGTGGCCAGGAAGGCGAGGTACAGCACCACGTCGAGCACGGTGCGCCGGTCGCCGTCGGTGCCGGGAACGCGGCGCCACGGCCGCAGCCGGATGGTGCCGGGGCGCGCCCAGAACAGGATCCCGCCGGTCATCGGCCTGAACTTGCCGGCGATCGGGCCCCACGAGCCGGCGAGGCCGACGGCCTCCAGGAACACCGTCCACAGCACGAGCTTCTGGTAGACGACCGGCTGGTTCCACCAGGTCGTGACGTCCCAGAACGGCCCGACGCCCGAGGTCCACGTGACCAGGGCCGTGCCGACCAGTACGTAGAGCACCAGCACCTTCACGACATAGGTCGTGGGAATCATCTTCGGGGAGCCGAACCCGTATTCCACCCAGTGCAGAGCGAGTGCCTTGATGCGTTCCTGCAGCGGTTTTTCGAGGAACGTCTCCACGTCCACCGGCGGGAAATCGCCTGTCTTGAAACCCATGTCGTCGACCTTTCTCGGCGGAGCGTTTCCGGGCGTGCGGGAGCCCGTCCACAATCGGGATCGAATGCGGACCGGCCGGACGGGTGCGCTAGCGGATCCGCACCGGCAATCGGCGCAGGGCCAGCTTGTCGATCTTGCCGACGGCGTTCTTGGGCAGCGCGTCGACGATGTCGATGCGCGTGGGGAGCTTGATCCGGGCCAGCGAGGCGCGGCAGTGCACCAGCAGGTCGGCGGCCGTGGCCGTGGCGCCCGGGTAGAGCGCCACGTTCGCGACGGGCACCTCGCCGAGGACCGGGTCCGGCACGCCGACGACGGCGGCCTCGACCACCGCCGGGTGGGCGTGCAGGACGTTCTCGATCTCCTTGGGGTAGAGGTTCTCGCCGCCCCGGATGATCATGTCCTTGATCCGGTCGACGAGGACGAGGTACCCGTCGGCGTCGAAGCGCCCGACGTCACCGGTGTGCAGCCAGCCGTCGACGATCGTGGCCGCGGTCTCCTGTGGACGGTTGAGGTAGCCGCGCATCACGTTGGGCCCGCGGACGACGACCTCGCCGGGGCCGTCGGCGACGATCGTGCCGTCCGGGGCCATCAGCGCCACCTCCTGCCCGGGCAGCGGCAGCCCGACCGTGCCGGGACGGCGCGGACCGTCGACCGGGTTGATCGTGGAGGCGCAGGTGCCCTCCGACAGCCCGTAACCCTCGACGATCGGCACGCCGTAGCGCTGCTCGAACCGGGTGATGAGCTCGGCAGGCATCGGGGCTGCGCCGCAGATCACGCGGCGCAGCGCGGACGTGTCCGGCCGGACGTCGGCGGGCAGCGCCGCGAGCAGGGCGTAGATCGCCGGTACCGCGGAGAAGTAGGTGGGGCGCACCCGCTCGACGGTCGCGAAGAACGTCTCGGCCCGGAACCGCCCGCTCATCGTGGCGCGGCCGCCCGCCAGCAGCGGCGACAGGATGCTCACGACGATCCCGTTGACGTGGAACAGCGGCAGCACCAGCAGGCTGTGATCACCGGCGTCGAGCCGCAGCGCGTCGATGATCATCGTGCACATGGCGGCGATGTTGGTGTGGTCGAGCAGCACGCCCTTGGGCCGGCCGGTGGTCCCGCTGGTGTAGATGATCAGCGCCAGGTCACCGGTGGCACGCGGGCCCGGATCGCCCGCACCGGCGGCGAGCGCCGCGAGGTCCAGCGTGACCGCCGGGGATGCTGCGGGGTCCCCGACGACGGCCGCGGCGCCCGAGTCGGCCAACTGGTACCCGATCTCGGGGGCGGTGAGCGCGGGGTTCACCGGCGTCACCGCGGCACCGAGGTGCCAGGCGGCGAAGAGCGTGACGACCAGGTCGACCCGGTTGGGCAGGATGACCGCGACGACGTCACCCGCGCCGATTCCCCGGGATCGCAGAACGGCCGCCGCGGAATGGACCCGATCGCGGAAGGCCGCATTGTCGAGTGATTCCCCGTCATCGGCGAGGCACGACCCGCCCGGATTCCGAGCGGCCCGCAACGTCGGCAGTTCTGCGATCTCCATGAATTCTCTCCGGCACCATCGGCGAAAGAAGCTGACCGAAACCTACGACCGCGCTGTGACCTGAACCATGGGACTGCGCCACGAAGTACCCCGCGGGCCTTGTACCGGGGGCACAAGGCGCACACCCACCCCCGAAGTGACCAGTAGGGTGCCGGCGTGGGTGGTGTCGCAGGTGGAGTCGACGGGGTCGTCGCGGAGGTGGCCCGGCGCCTCGACGCCGAGCTGCCCGTCCTCACCGTCGAGCTGACCGACTTCTTCGTCGAGGTCATCCCCGAGTTCCGCCACGACGACACTGTGCGCAGGCTGATGATCGCCAGCACCTCGTCGAACCTGGTGGCGATCGTCGACATGCTGGTCCACGCCATCCCGCTCGACCGGATCACCGTGCCGGGGGCGGCAGCGGAGTACGCGCGCCGCTTCGCCCAGCACGACCTGTCACTGGAGGGGCTGCTGCGGGCCTACCGGCTCGGCGAGCACCGGTTCGTCCAGTGGGCGCTGCGCTGCCTGGGCGAGCTCGACCTGAGCACCCCGGACGCGCTGGCGGCCGCCGCCGAGATCGCCGCGCACGCCAGCCGCTACATCGACCAGGTCATCGAGGGCCTGATCGACATCTACGAGTCGGAGCGGCGCAGCTGGGACAGCCGCACCGGGGCCGCGCGGGCCGCGCAGCTGCGCATCGTGCTGGAGAACGAGGGCCTGACCGGGCGGGCGGCACAGGACCTGATCGGCCTGCCGATGGAGGGCAGGCACCAGGCCGTCGTCGTGTGGGCCGGGCTCGACACCGCAGAGCCCGGCCGCGACCTGCAGGCGGTGAGCAGGCTGCTGCAGGAGAGCTCCGGGCGCGCCCCCACCACGATGCTCGCCGACGACCGCACGATGTGGGCATGGATCAGCGGGCCGGCGGCACCGGCGCCGCTGCTCGAGAGCCTGCGGGAGCTGCTCGAGCTGCGGCCGGCGCTGCGCGCCACGCTCGGGGCGCCCGGGCGCGGGCTGCCGGGTTTCCGGGCCACGCTGCGGGAGGCGCTCCGCGCCCGCACGGTGGTCGAGGCCGCGCCCGACGTCCACCCCCGGGTCGTCGCGTTCGACGACGTGGCCGTGGCGGCGCTGCTCACCGACCAGCCCGCCGATCTGCGTGCGTGGGTCGAGCGGGTGCTGGGCGACCTGGCCGCCGACGACGCGGGCGCCGCGCGGCTGCGGGAGACCGTGCGGGTCTTCCTGCAGTCCGGCGGCAGCTTCACCGAGGCCGCGGCGCAGCTGCACCTGCACAAGAACACGGTGCACTACCGCGTGCGCAAGGCCGAGGAGATCCGCGGCCGCCCGATCGGCGACGACCGGCTCGACGTCGAGGTGGCGCTGCTGGCCTGCGCGCAGCTGGCCGGGCGGATCCACCCCGACGCCTGAGGCGCCGCGTCAGCCCGGTGCCGCGGCGGTGAGCCGTTCGCGCAGCCCGGCGGCCATCCCGGCGATGGTGAGCAGGTCGAACAGCCCCCCGACCGTGACGGCCGTCCGCACGTGGCGCACCGGGCCCAACCGCAGCCGCAGCAGCACGCGGGTGCCCTCGGCCACGGGCCTCAGCACGATCGATCAGCTCACGTCCGTGTGCCCGCGACGGGAGCGGTGGACCAGCGTGGTGGGCGCCGCGATCTCGGCGACGGTGAAGGTCTCGTCGCGGCCGCCGTAGTCGGGGATGACGGTGCCTACGGCGAGGTGCTGCCAACGGTCGTCGATCCGGCGGGTGGCGCGCCGGTCCCGGGGGAGCACGCGCTCGATGGAGGCGGGCAGGTACCAGCCGCCGCGGCCCTTGCCCAGCTGGACGAGCCACGGCCAGACCGTCTCGGGATCGCCCGGCACGGTGAAGGCACGATCCATGACGACGTCGGCCGGCTCCACCAGCGCGTCGCCTGCGCGCGGCTCGCGGATCTCGGCGGGAGTGGCGGCGACCGAGCGCAGGACGCTCATGCCGGCCGGGTCCCGGCGGAGCGGTCGGGCAGGCCCGTCGCCTCCCGCAGCCGCGTGAACTCGCGCGCCAGCGCCGCGGGCGGGTAGTGGGCGTTGAGCCCGCTCGGGTTGGGCAGCACCCAGATCCGGGTCGCGCCGATCGACTCGGGCTGCAGCCCGACCTGGGCGCCGGGTGCGGCGAAGGCGGCGCGGTATCCGGTGACGCCGAGCAGCGCCAGCCACCTCGGCCGCCGGGCCAGCACCCGCCCCCGCAGCGCCGCTCCGCCTGCGACGAACTCGGCGCGGGTGAGCTCCGCGGCGCGGACGGTCGGCCTGCTCACGATGCTCGTGATCCCGATGCCGAGAGCGAGCAGCTCCGGCGCCTCGCCTGCGTCCAGCAGCCGCGGGGTGAAGCCGGCGCGGAACAGCGCGGGCCACAGCCGGTTGCCCGGGTTGCCGAAGTGCCGCCCGCCCGCCGCGGAGGACAGGCCCGGGTTGATGCCGGCGATCAGGACGCACAGGTCGTCGGCGATGAGGTCGGGCAGCGTCGACGCGCCGGCGGGGGCCAGTTCGGTGGCGGTGTGGCGGGTGCGCGGCGGCATGGTCCCTGCTTACCGCACCGGGTGCGTCAGTGATCCAGCGACGCCCGGTCCACCGGACCCCACTGGTTGACCGTGGCGAGGTCGACCTCCCACGTCCTGGGGTACATCGGGTACTCCTCGTGCCACGGCCGCGGCTCCCAGTAGCCCTTCGCCTCGTCGTGCACGATGTCGATCTGGGTGAACAGCTCGATCGTGTTGCCGTCGGGGTCGCGGTGGTAGGTGAACAGGTTGTGGCCGGGACCGTGGCGGCCCGGACCCCAGTGCAGCCGGTAGTCGTTCTTCGCGAGGTGGTCGAGCATCGTGATCAGGTGCTCGGGGTCGCGCATCTCGTACGCGACGTGGTGCATGCCCTCGAACTTCGTGCTCGCCATGAAGTTGGCGGCGTGGTGATCGGCGTTGCAGCGCAGGAAGACGAAGAAGTCTCCGACGGTGTCGGACCACTTGAAGCCGAGCAGGTCCTGGTAGAACGTCTGCATCGGGTCCAGCGCCGGCGTGAACGCGGCGACGTGGCCGAGCTTGGTGGGGCGCAGCGGGGTGTAGCCGTCGACGCCACTCGGTTCCTGCGCGGTGATCAGGTGCAGCGGGGTGCCGGTGCCGGGCTCGTCGAGCACCAGCACGTCCGGGGTGCCCGGGCCGATGTCGCTGCGGCGCTGCGTCGCGTAGCCGGCTTCCCGCAGGCGCCGCTCGGCGTCGTCGAGCGACTCCCAGATCTCGAAGCCGACGTGGGTGCGCGCCTTCGGCCCGCCCTTGGTCAGCACCACGCAGTGGTGGTCGAACCCGGTGGTCAGGAACGCGCCCTGCGGAGACTGCTCGACGAGCGTGAAGTCCAGGACCTTGGTGTAGTACTCCACCATCCGGTCCAGGTCGGGGGTCTCGAACCCGAGGTAGCCCAGCTTGGACACCCGTACGGCCGACTGCGGCGTCGTCATGATCTTCCTCTCGTCGGGCACTGCGCGAACCCGACGATAGTGCACACACTTTGTGCCGCCAAGCCGTGTCAACCCTCCCGAGCGGCGATCAACTCCACCGCCGCATCCACCGCCCACGTCCCGTGCCCCGGGGCGACGTCGGCCATGACCCGCCGGGCCGTGCCGGCGAGGTGCCCCGACATGCAGCCGACCGCGCGCGGGGCGTCGCCGTCGCGGACCGCATCGAGGATCGCCGCGTGTTCCTGCTGCCGCGCGGCGAACGCATCGCGGTGGTGCACCTGGTCCCGGCGGATGTAGCGCTCACTCTGCTCGGCGTAGGAGCTGATCGTGCGCAGCACCGACGGACCGCAGCGGCCCACGAGCAGCCGGTGGAACTGCCGGTGGGCGACGGCGAAGCTCGCCAGGTCATCGGCGCGGTAGGTGCGGTCCATCTCGCGGTGCGCCGCGGCCGCGGCCCGGCTCTCGTCGCGGGTCAACCGCCCCGCCGTCAGCGCGACGCCGAGCGACTCGAGCGTGACACGGGCGGCGTAGATGAGCTCGAGCTCGTCGGGGTCGAGGCCCAGCACCCGGCTGCGCAGGTTCGGCTCGACCGAGATCAGCCCCTCCTCCTGCAGCATCCGGAACGCCTCGCGCAGCGGCGTGCGGCTCACGGCCCAGATCCGGGCGAGCTCGGCCTGGTTGAGCTCGGTGTCCGGCGGCAGCGCGCCCGCGATGATCAGCTCCCGCAGGTGTGCATGCACTTCGATGCTGGTGCGACGCGGGTCCGTGATGCGCAGGCCGGCCCGGCCCCTGAGCAGTTCTCCTACCGACACGCCCACAGGGTAGGCAGCGGCGATCACATCTCCTAGAACCACGCCCTTCGAGGTGTGGACACCGGAGCTCGGCCGGTAGCGTCAGGCCTCGCGCAGGAACGCCAGCATCGCGGCGTTGAACGGCTCCACCTGGTCGATGTTCGCCGCGTGGCCGCAGTCCTCGAGCACCACGGCCCGCCCGAGCGGGTTGCCCGCGATCGCCGCCGCCGCGTGCTCGCACGGCCAGAACTGGCTCTCCCGCGCCGCCACCATCAGCACCGGGACGTCGACGCGGGCGATCACGTCGCGCCAGTCCTGCTGGGCGTGGTCGCGCAGCAGCGGCATCGTCTCGGGCCGGATCCCGCCCGCGAGCACGTCCGGGCCCAGCCGCTGCACCAGCCGCGCCATCGCGGCCTGCGACCGCTCGGGCGGGCGGCCGTGGCCGGTGGCGGCGACGCCGCCCGCGAAGAACGTGCCGGCGTTCGTGTCGTCGAAGCCGTAGAAGCCGTGCGCCCAGCCCTCGCCGTTGCGCATCCGCGGGGTCTGGTCGACGCTCACCACGGCCCGGACCCGTTCGGTGCCGAACAGGTCGAGGTAGGCCCAGATGGTGCCCGCGCCCATCGACCCGCCGACGACGGCGACGTCGGCGAGGTCCAGCGCGGTCAGGGCGTCGTGGAGGTCCTTGCCGTGGCGCGCCATGCGGTGACCGTGGCCGGGTGCGTCGGACAGGCCGTGGGAGCGGCGGTCGATCGCGACCACGCGGTAGCCCGCCGCGGTCAGCGCGTCGACCTGGAACACCCAGGTGCTGACGGGCGCGGCGAACCCGGCCAGCAGCACCACCGTGGGCCCGTCGCCCTCGACCGTGACATGCAGCGCGACCCCGTCGTTCGTCACTACCCGCACGTGGACTCCTTGATCCCGAGACGATG
Organism: Pseudonocardia sp. GCM10023141; assembly: GCF_042653605.1. Taxonomy (NCBI): domain Bacteria; kingdom Bacillati; phylum Actinomycetota; class Actinomycetes; order Pseudonocardiales; family Pseudonocardiaceae; genus Pseudonocardia; species Pseudonocardia sp. GCM10023141. Next base: position 154,293 of record NZ_JBHSIR010000082.1, on the reverse strand, counting down.
CGGTGATCGAAGCACGAACTGCGGCGCCGCAGGATCGGGCCTCGACATTCCTGCGCACATTGTCGCCTTTGTGCGCTTCGCTCGCGTTCTCGACATCACGAATGGCGCACGTCGTAGCGGCGACGAACCGGGAGTGACATGCTCGGAATCGCGCGAGCGTGCAGCGCCGGACGGAGAGCATGGTGACGGGCCAGGGACTGGTCGGCAAGATCGGGTCGGTGACGATGCGGGTGCGCGGTGGCGTGCTGTGCGGCGAGGTCAGGGTGGTCGTCGGCGGCCTGCCGCACTACTACATCGCCTTCTCCCCCGAGCCCATCCCGATCGGCTCCCGCGTGCTGGTCATCAATTCCCGCGGCGCGCGCCAGATCGACGTCGAACCGTGGGTGGAACCAGGTCCGGGCGCTGAGCAGGAATTCAGCCCGAAGGGGGCGATGTAGGGATGTTCGGATACCGCGTACCCGCACCGAACGAGGCGCTGCTCATCAGCGGCAAGAAGCAGCGGGGTGACGACGCGCTGCAGTTCAAGATCGTCACCGGCCACGGGGTGTTCGTCATCCCGATCTTCTCCCGGGCGTCGCGGCTGACGCTGGCGATGCAGGAGGCCGAGGTCGTCGAGGACTGCTTCACCCAGCAGGGCCTCACCCTCGGCGTCCAGGCGGTGATCGCGTTCAAGGTGGGCGACGACCACGAGTCGATCGCCGCGGCGGCCCGCCGGTTCCAGGGCGACCAGTCCCAGATGCCCACGCTCGTCGGCCGGATCTTCAGCGGCCACCTGCGCAGCATCATCGGCAGCATGACGGTCGAGGCGATCATCCGGGAGCAGCAGACGCTCGGCGAGGCCATCCTCGACGCCAGCAAGGCCGAGATGGGCAAGATCGGCCTCGCCGTCGACTCCCTGCAGATCAGCAGCATCGACGACAAGGGCGCGGGCTACATCGCCGCGCTCGCCGCGCCGCACCAGGCCGCCGTCAACCAGGCCGCGAAGATCGCGCAGGCCGCCGCAGACCAGGCCAGCGCCAAGGCGCAGCAGGAGAGCGCGCGCAACCAGGCCGAGTACAGCCGCCAGACCGCCGTCGCGCGCGCCCAGTTCCAGGCCGAGATCGACCAGGCCGAGCAGAAGGCGTCCCAGGCGGGCCCGCTGGCCGCGGCGCAGGCCCAGCAGGCGGTGCTGGCCGAGCAGGCGCTCGTCGCGCAGCGCAACGCCGAGCTGCGGGAGGCGCAGCTGATCGCCGAGATCGTCAAGCCCGCCGAGGCCGAGGCGGCCGCCACCCGCACGCTCGCGCGGGCGCAGGCCGACGCCACGAAGATGTCGGCTGAGGCGGCGGCCGCCGAGGGCCGCATCGCGCTGGACCAGCTGGTGATCAAGCAGCTGCCCGAGATGCTCCGCGCCGCGGCCGAGGGCCTGCAGGGCGCCAACCTCACGGTGCTCGACGGCGCCGACGGGCTGTCGGGCGTGGTCGCGTCGCTGGCCGGCCAGGGCCTGGCCCTGCTCGACTCGGTGCGCAACGGCCTGGCCGGGCAGGTAGCCGACCCGGCGCCCGCCAGCACCACCAACGGCTCCACCCCGGACTGGACGGAGCCGGAGCAGCGGGCGCTGACGAACTGAGCGGCCCGCCCACCGCGCCAACGTCCCGACATCGGCGCGGTGGCCACACCGTTGGCGCCGTCGAACCGGGGCCTCACCGCGCCAACCAGTTGGCCACCGCGCCAACGTCCCGACATCGGCGCCGAGGCCAACTGGTTGGCGCCGTCACCGGTGGGCGCGCCGGGTGTTGAGGTGCGCTACTGCTTGCTGAGGTGGGTCAGGAACCAGTCCCGCTGCGCCGGGGCCGAGGTCCGGAACGCGTCGCCCACGTACGCCTCGAAGTGCCCGCCCGGCAGCACCAGCAGCTGCTTGGGCTCGTTCGCCCGGCCGTAGGCGGCGAGGCTGAGATCCGAGACGGTCAGGTGGTCACCCGCCGCCACCACCATCATCAGCGGGGTGGGGCTGATCCGGGGCAGGTAGTCGCCCGGCTCGTACTCGGTGAACATCTCCACCGAGCGCAGCGTCACCTCGTTGCGCCAGGTGGTGGCGCGTTCCAGGATCGGGCCGAGGAAGAAGTCGTGGGTGTCGGCCGTCGGCAGCGCGCACGGCTCGGCAGGGTCGTCGACGTAGCAGACGGGGATCATCGCGGGCGGCTCCCCCGCGTACCGGGCGACACGGTCGGCGTCGAACGCCTCCCGCAGCCCGGCGAGGTGATCGGCCCGCACCAGGCGGCGCGCGTTGTCGTACCCGCTGATCAGCGGCACCTGCGCCACCACGCACTTCACGCGCCGGTCCTGGGCCGCGACGACGAGCACGTGCCCGCCGCTGTAGCTCGACCCCCACACGCCCACGCGGCTCCCGTCGATCTCCGGGCGGGCCGACACCCAGGTGATCGCGGTGCGGTAGTCGCGGATCTGCTGCCAGGGGTCCAGCTCGCCACGCGGCTCACCGTCGCTGGCGCCGAGGTTGCGGTTGTCGTAGACCAGCACGGCGAAGCCCGCCGCCGCGAAGAACTCGGCGAAGTCGTCGAGGTGCATCTCCTTGGTCGCCGAGAACCCGTGCGCCATCACGATCACCGGGAACTGCCCGCCGCTCCCCTCGGGCCGATACAGCCATCCCCGCAACGTCACGCCGTCCTCGGCCGCGAACTCCACGTCGTCTCGCATGCAGCACCTCCACGTCGGTGCGACTGACGCTGCCGCAGCGCGCCGGGCCGGTCTTGACCGTCGCTGCACAGCACCGGGCCACCCGTGCACGCTGTGCAGACGGCGCCTGGGCAGACGGCGCCTGGGCAGACGGCGCCTGGGCAGACGGCGCTGTGGACAGGCCGGGCGTGCCGCCGGATACTCGGGCGAGCCCAACGGCGGGAGCGCGACGTGGTCTCCGCAACGAGCACGGCAGGCACCTGGTCGCTGCAGCAGTGGCCGGCACCCGAGCGGCCCGAGGCGCTGCGACACATGATCAACCGCACGCACCTACCCTGGCAGATCGACGTCGACCGCGACCCCGATCCCCGCGCCACGGCCACGATCGCCGCCCGTGCCGTCGACGACCTGCTGCTCGTCGACTGCGCCACCGGGCCCTGCTCGGGCCGTCGCGGCCGGGCGGAGATCGGGCGGACCGGCGGCGAGTACCTCGGGGTGCTCATCGTGCTCGAGGGCCGCGAGCACATCGAGCAGGACAACCGCCGGATCGTGCTGGAGCGCGGTGAGGCGCTGGTCTGGAACAGCAGCAGGCCGGCCCGGTTCGTGGTGCCCGGCGGGCTGCGCAAGCGCACGCTGCTCGTGCCGCGCGCGCGGATCTCCGGGATCCGCCCCATCGACGACGGGCCGGTCGTGCGGCTGGCCGGGCCCGCCGCACGGCTGCTGACCGATCACCTGGCCGCGGTGTCGGCGGTCGGTGACCTGCACGCGGGCGCCGCCGCAGCCGCAGCGGCCGCCGCGCTGGAACTGCTCGCGGCCGCGTTGCCCGGTGCCGACCGGGAGCAGGCAGGCGAGCCGCGGTGGGAACAGATCCGCGACCACATCGAGGAGCGCCTCGGCGACCCGCTGCTGCGCCCGCATCGCATCGCCGCGGCGCACTCCCTGTCGCTGCGCGCGCTCTACGTGCTGTTCGAACGCCACGGCGACACCGTCAGCGGTTACGTACGGCGCCGCCGCCTCGTCCGCGCCCGTGCCGACCTCGCGCGGCTCGGTCCCGCCACCACCGTCGCGGCCGTGGCGCACCGGTGGGGATTCGCCGACCAGGCCGGCTTCAGCCGGGCGTTCCGGCGCCAGTACGGCTGCTCCCCCAACGCGGTGCGCACGGGCCGCGGCTGAGGCGGCGCGCAACCCCGCACGTCAGGAAGGACGCCCTCCTGACGTCCGGCGGAGCCGTGGTGGGCAGGGCGGTGTTCGCCAAGCTCGCCCGGCAGCGACGACACGACCCGGGTGCGCTGATCTCCTTCTTCCGCCTGACGGTCGGGGTCCAGTGGTCGGCGCTGGCGGCGGTCGCTCTGACGCTGGTGCTCGATCGCGGCGTCAGCAGCGGGTCGATCGGGCTGGCGCTGCCGAACTGGCCCGCCGGTGCCGGACCGGTGCTCATCAGCGCATCGATCGGGCTGGCCGCCGCCGTCGCCGCCGGGATCGTGCTCGGCGTCCGCGGCGCCCGCAGCGGCACCGGCCTGCCGGTGGCCCCGGAATCGATCGCCCCGATGATCCCGGTGACCCGCACCGAGCGGTACTGGGCCGCGGCGGTCGCGGTCGGCGCGGGAGCCTCCGAGGAGCTGGTGTTCCGCGGACTGCTGCTGGCCGTCGCCGTCGGTCTCGGGCTGCACCCGGTGCTCGCCGCGGCGGTACTGACGGTCGTCTTCGGAGCGGCCCACCGCTACCAGGGTGTCGGTGGGGTGGTCACGACCACGGTGTTCGGCGCCGTGATGTCGGCGATCGCGCTGGGGACGCAGAGCCTGCTGCTCCCGATCGTGTTGCACGCGGCGCTCGACCTGCGCGCGCTGCTGCTCACGCGGCCGGCCGTGGCACCGGCGTGGCACGGGGAGGGCCGGGCTACCGGTCCGGATCGACCGGCTCCGGAGTGATCGCACCCGGAGTGATCGCGCCCAGGGCCGCACGCAGCAGCGCGACCGCTGCCGGGATCTCGGAGTCGCCGATGTTGCCGTACCCGAGCACCAGCGCGGGCTCCTCCGACACGCCGACGCGGTAGTCGGCCAGGTCGGCCAGCCGCAGGCCGGTGGCCGCCGCCGACCGGGCGGCGAGCCGGGCTCCTCCACGGCCATGTCGGCGATGCCGTCGGCCTGCAGCGCCCGGCACACGCCCACCAGCCCGTCGGTGATGCCGGCGCAGATGGACACGGACGCAGCACCGGGCTCCGCGCCGCGCGACCCTCGCAGGTACTGGGCGATGGTCGTGCGCAGCACCGGGTGCCCGGCGGGATCGGGCAGGCCGAGGTCGTAGCGCAGTGCCGAGCCGGTGACGGCGTGCACCGCGTCGACCCACCGGCGGCGCGGGAAGGCCCGGACGTCGGGCAGCCCGGGAGCCAGGTCGTAACGGACCGATGGCGCTGCGGGCGCGCGCGGGGTCGGGGGTGGCGACGATCCGGACCCGGGGACCCAGGCGACCCGCGTCGCGGAACCGACCCGGGCCGCGAGGTAGCTCTCCGCGACGAGCTGCGCGTACGCCTCCGTCACGACCCAGCGCGAGCAGCCGAGCCCCTCCGCGAGTGCGCGGCTGGGCGGGAGGGCGTCGCCCCGGGCCAGCTTCCCGTCGCGGATCGCGGTCCGGAGCGCGTTCGCCAACCGATCGTGGAGGCGGCCGCGGCCCGTGGCGTCGAGGTCCAGCAGCGTCGCCCAGGCTCGATTGGTCTGGGAATCCATGATTGGTCTGGGAATCCATCACGATATTGGACGCCATCAACGTTCCACTTCGCCCTAGCGTGGCCGGCATGACAGAAAAGCTGGTGCTGGGAGCCATGTGGTTCGGCACGACCGTGGACGAGCAGCGCTCCTCGCCAGCCTCGACCGCTTCGTCGACGCCGGTGGCGTCTGGATCGACACCGCGAACTGCTACGCGTTCTGGATCGACCCGTCCGGGCTCGGCGGGCAGAGCGAGGTCGTGCTCGGGCGCTGGCTGGCCCGGCGGCCCGGCGTGCGCGACCGCGTCCGGATCAGCACCAAGGTCGGCGCCCAGCCGACCGGGGCCGGGTCGTTCCCCGCGTCGGCGGAGGGCCTGTCCGCAGGCGGTCAAGAGCGGGATCGAGGGGAGCCTGCAACGGCTGGGCGTCGACCACGTCGAGCTGCGCTGGGCGCACATGCCCGATCCGCGGACGCCGCTGGAGGAGACCGTCGCGGCCTTCGACGAGCTGGTGGCCGCGGGCACGGTCGGACGGCTGGGCTGCTCCAACTACGCGGTCTGGCAGGTCGAGCGGGCCCGGCAGATCGCGCGGTCCACCGGCGCCGCAGCCTTCTCCGCGATCCAGCAGCACCACACCTACCTGCAGCCGCGACCCGGTACCGCTCCCGCGGCGTCGCACCGCTTCGGCGCGGTCACCGACGAGGTGCTGCACTACCTGGAGCACCATCCCGACATGCTCCTGTGGGCCTACACGCCCCTACTCAGCGGGGGCTATACCCGGGCCGACAAGCCGCTGGCGCCCGAGTACGACCACCCCGGCACGACCCGCAGGCTCGCCGCGCTCGACGAGGTCGCCGCCGAGACCGGTACGGACCGCAACCACGTGGTGCTGGCGTGGCTGCGCGGTGGTCGGGTCCCGATCACGCCCATCGTCGGTGTCAGCACGCCGGAACAGGTGAGCGGCGCGATCGCCGCGGCGACACTCGTCCTGTCCACCGAGCAGCGCGAGCGGCTCGACGTCGCGCGGTGAGGCCCGGTCAGCCCGCCGTCACGCAGGATGCAGGCAGCTCGAACCACCGCAGGTGCTCGAACTCCGCAGACACCCCCAGCGGGGCCGCATCGCTCTCGGGACATCCCCCGGCACCGGCGAACGTGGCGCGGGCGTCGTCGAGGTAGCCCGCCAGCACCGATTCGGGCAGCGGCTCGTCGTGGCGGGGGTAGTGCATCTGCCCGGTGGCCGGGTCGTAGCTGATCTGGTCGAGCCGCAACGGCGGCTCGACGGGCCCGGCGCGGTGGGTCCACAGCCCGCACGCCGGGTCGAAGCTGTAGTCGGTGAGCAGTTTCCGGCCGTGGTCGGCGACCAGCCGCACGGCCTCGACGAGGTAGTCGCGCACCTCGTCGGAGATGAAGTAGTTGACGTTGACACGCACCCAGCCCGGTTTGATGCCCTCGCAGCCGTGCTGGATCTCGCGCTCGAACGCCCGGGACCGCTCGATGTCGATGCCGAGCAGCCGGTGGCCGTACGGGCCCGCGCACGAGCAGCCGCCGCGGGACTGGATGCCGAACAGGTCGTTGAGCAGCGCCACCACGAAGTTGTGGTGCAGGTACTTGCCGCCCGGCCCGCGGATGAGGAACGACACGATCGACAGCCGCTCGGCGTCGAGGTTGCCCAGGATCTCGATCGACGGGTGGGTGCGCCACGACGCGACGACGTGGCGCAACAGGCGGTCCTCGCTGGCCCGGATCGTCTCGACGCCCACAGCCGACTTGAGCTGGAACACCAGCCCGGCCCGGATGGACTCGACGATCGCGGGGGTGCCGCCCTCCTCGCGGTGCTCCGGGTCGTCGAGGTAGCGGTGCTCGAGCGGGTTGACGTAGGTGACGGTGCCGCCGCCGGGCACCACCGGCACGCGGTTGGACAGCAGCTCGCGGCGCACGGCGAGCACACCCGGCGTGCCCGGGCCGCCGATGAACTTGTGCGGGGACAGGAAGATCGCGTCCTTGTGGCACATCGGGTGCTCGTCGCAGTCCCGGTTCATCTCGATGTCGACGTACGGCGCCGCGGCCGCGAAGTCCCAGAACGACAGGGCGCCGTGGCGGTGCAGCAGATCGGCGATGCGGTGGGTGTCGCTGACGATCCCGGTGACGTTGGACGCCGCGGAGAACGACCCGATCCGCAGCGGCCGTCCGGCGTACTCGACGAGCCGTGCCTCCAGTACCTCGACGTCGATGTGGCCGTCGCGGTCCTCGGGGATGGTCACGACGTCGCAGATCGACTCGCGCCACGGCAGCTCGTTGGAGTGGTGCTCGAACGGACCGGTGAACACGACCGGCCGCTCGTCGCGCGGGATGCGGGCCGAGAGCTGGTAGCGGTCGTCGAGGTCGGCCGGGATCCGCAGGTTGAGCAGCCCGATGAGCTTGTCGACGGCCCCGGTGGCGCCGGAGCCGCAGAACAGCACGGCGGTGGAGGCGTCACCGCCGATCGCCTCGCGGATGATGCGGCGGGCGTCCTCACGCAGCCGGGTGGTCTGCAGGCCCGTGCCGCTGGACTCGCTGTGGGTGTTGGCGTAGCGGGGCAGCACCTCGGCGCGGATGAAGTCCTCGAGGAACGTCAGCGCCCGGCCGCTCGCGGTGTAGTCGGCGTAGGTGACGCGGCGCGGCCCGTAGGGCCCGTGCATGACCTGGTCGTCGCCGATGACGGACTCGCGGATGCGCTGCACCAGCGCGCTGGGCACGACCGGTGGTTCCGCGGTGTTCGCCATGCCCACGACGGTAGCCGCCGTCGGCCGCCGACCATCGCGATGCGGGCGAATCGTGACCGGTCAGGAGGCGATGCTGATGCCGCGCGGGGTACCGGCGGTGGGCGCCTCGGCGGCCATGAGGGCCATCAGCTGCTGCTTGGCCCGGTCCTTGGCCTGCTGGTCGGGCTTGATCGCCGAGCCGAGCTGCTCCAGTGCCGCCACGATCTGCAGCTCGCGGCGCAGCTGCCCGGCGTCGGCCGCGGGAAGGGTGGGCACGAACCAGTGAGCGTGTGCACCCTGGTCGATCCTGTCGTCGGCGCCCATGTGACTTCCTTCCCCAGTGCCGCGGTTCCGTCGCGACTCACCCCTTCATCGCCGGATCGGCCCCGCGCGCTTCCGGTTTTGTCCCCTACCACCCGATCGTGTGGGCGGTGAGCGAGGTGCTGACTGCGGGTGACGTGACGGCGCGCACAACGTCCCGTACGGTGAATGGGGTTCTAGAACTGGTGCAGACGGGGGTCGGCGATGACGGCAATCCATGAGGACGTGTCGCAGGCGGTCGACACCTCGACGCTGGCCCAGATCGGCGGCATCGACATCGACGACGTGCTCGACTACCTGCACGCCGACCTCAAGAAGCTCCCCGGCTACATGGACCTCTACCGCCGCTACCTGCGGCAGCGCTGGGACGTCTACGACCTGGACTTCACGAAGGACGCCGACGACTGGAAGCACCGGATGACCGAGGCCGAGCGCGAGTCGTTCATCGCGATCTCCTCGGGTTTCCACCACGGCGAGCGCCAGGTGGAGATCGAGCTGCCGGTGTTCATGCTGGGCGGCAGCGAGGAATCCAAGATCTACATGTCGAGCCAGATCGAGGACGAGGCGCGCCACACCGTCTTCTTCGACCGGTTCTACCGCGAGGTCGTCGCGCTGCCCGGCGAGACGATCCAGGACGTGCTCGACGCCTCCTACCCCTACGTGTCGGAGACGTTCGTCGGGCCGTTCGGGCTGCTCGCCTCCCAGGCCGACGAGCTGCGCCGCGACCCGCAGGACGAGGCCGCGCGGGTCCGCTACGGCACCACGTACTTCCTGTGGATCGAGGGCGTGCTCGCGCTGTCGGTCATGAAGATCACCCTGAGCTACTGCCGCACCCGCGGGTTCCTGCCCGGCTACCTCGCCGGCTTCACCGCCACCTGCCGTGACGAGGCCCGCCACGTCCAGGGCGGCATGCGGTTCCTGCGCGACGCCGTGCGCGCGGAGCCGTCGATGCTCCTGGAGATCCACGAGACGCTGCGCACGATCCTGTCCATGAACGGCGCGGTCAGCCGCCGGATGGCGCTCGACTCGCTCGGCTGGGACCCCGACGAGGTGCGCCGGCTCATGATCCGGCAGCTGAACATGAAGTGCTCCGACGTCGGCATCGACCTGCCACCCGACATCCAGCAACAGCTGCAGAACATCGAGCCGGAACTGGCGGGGGGCTGAGCATGACCACGACAGAGGCGACCCTCGACTTCCTGACCCCAGAGTGGGCGGCCGCGGCCCGCGACGCCGTGAACCGCGGCCCGGCCGAGGAGCTCAAGGAGTCGAAGCTCCCCACCTACTGGGAGTGGATCGACAACGCCCGCGCCCGCTACAGCAGCTCGTGGGCGCTCGCCGACCTCGGCCGTCCCGGCGAGACGTTGCTGCTCGAATGGTCCGAGGGGCAGTGCGTGCGCGCCACGGTCGTCGGCGACGCCGAAGCCGCGGGCGCCACCTACCTGCTCACCGCCAAGCACGACGTGTGGCGGCAGCTGTTCGACGGCGCCGACGCGGGCCGGCTGCTGATGTGTCGTGACATCGAGCTGCGCCGCGGCAACGTCCTGCAGTTCTACCGCGCCGTCTACTTCGTGGTGGAGTCGCTCGCGGAACTCGGCCGCGTCCCCACCCGCATCAGCTGACCCTCCCAAGCCCGTCGAGAACGACGTTGTCGTGATCAACAGGGCTGGATGATCATGGCAACGTCGTGCTCGACGGTCAGATGGGTTGGGCGATGCCCAGCGGGATGCGGTCGGCGCGGCTGTAGGCGTTCATCGACTCGCCGCGCAGGAAGCCGATCAGCGTCATCCCGGCGTCCACGGCCAGCTCCACGGCCAGCGACGACGGCGCCGACACCGCGGCCAGCACCGGCACCCCGGCCATCGTCGCCTTCTGCACCAGCTCGAACGACGCGCGCCCCGACACCATGAGCACGCACTCCCGTGCGGGGATCCGGCCGTCGAGCAGCGCCCAGCCGAGCACCTTGTCCACGGCGTTGTGGCGCCCGACGTCCTCGCGGACCACGAGCAGCTCGCCGGCCGCGGTGAACAGGCCCGCGGCGTGCAGCCCGCCGGTGGACTCGAAGACGCGCTGCGCGGCGCGCAGCTGATCCGGCAAGGACGTCAGCACCCCGACGGGCACCGAGACGTCGTCGGAGTCCAGCGGGAACGCCGACCTGGTGCGCACCGCCTCCAGCGACGCCTTGCCGCACACCCCGCACGACGACGTGGTGTAGAAGTTGCGCTCGACACCCACCGACGGCGGCGCGACGCCCGGGGCCAGCGCCACGTCGAGCACGTTGTAGGTGTTGCGGCCGTCGTCGTCGAACGAGTCGCAGTAGCGCGCCGTGGCGATGTCGGCGGCGCTGGTGATGACGCCCTCGGTGAGCAGGAACCCGTGCGCCAGCTCGACGTCGTGGCCGGGGGTGCGCATCGTGACCGACAGCGGCGTGCCGGCGATGCGCAGCTCCATCGGCTCCTCGACGGCCAGCGAGTCGGGCCGCGAGGAGCGTCCGGTGGGCCCGATCCGGACGACGGGCCGGCGGGCCGTGAGGCGTCCCATCTACCCAGTCTCCCTCAGCAGGGCGGTGGCCCGCACGACGAGCGGGTCGACGTCGGTTCCGGCGTCGACCGCGGCGAGCAGGGTGCGCCGCATCCGCGGGTCCCAGAAACTGCGCAGGTGCTCCGCGACGGCACGGGCGGCCTGTTCCGGCGGGCGATGGCGGAAGTGCAGCGCCACATCCCCTGCCATCCGCAGCTCCGGCGACATCACGAGCCCGCCACCGGGACCGGCAGCGCCGCCTGCTCGGCGAGCGCGGCCTTCTTCGCGTTCACCAGCGCCACCTGCACGGCGGTGACCTTGTACTCCGGGCAGTTGGTGGCCCAGTCGGAGTGCTCGGTGGTGACCACGTTCGCGCCGGTGACGGGGTGGTGGAACGTGGTGTAGCAGACCCCGACGGGCATCCGGTCGGCGATCACGGCCCGCAGCGTGGTGGTGCCGACCCGGCTGGCCAGGCTGACCGTGTCGCCGTCGTTGATGCCGCGCACCTCGGCGTCGTGCGGGTGGAGCTCCAACAGGTCCTCGGGGTGCCACGCGACGTTGGCGGTGCGCCGGGTCTGCGCGCCCACGTTGTACTGGCTCAGTATCCGGCCGGTGGTGAGGATCAGCGGGTACTTGCGCGTGCTGCGCTCGGGGGTGGCCACGTACTCGGTCTGCACGAACGCGCCCTTGCCGCGCACGAACCCGTCGACGTGCATGGTCGGGGTGCCGTCCGGGGCGGCCGCGTTGCACGGCCACTGGATGCTGCCGACCTCGTCGAGGTGGGCGAAGGAGACCCCGGCGAACGTCGGTGTGGTGATCGCGATCTCGTCCATGATCTGTGCGGACGTGTCGTAGTGCATCGGGTAGCCCATCGCCTGCGCGATCTCGCAGATGATCTGCCACTCCTGCTTGCCGGTCTTCGCGGGCATCAGCGGGCGCACCCGGTTGATCCGCCGCTCGGCGTTGGTGAAGGTGCCGTCCTTCTCCAGGAACGACGTGCCCGGCAGCAGCACGTGCGCGAACTTGGAGGTCTCGTTGCGGAACAGGTCCTGCACCACCACGAGGTCGAGCGCGCCCAGCGCGGCGTGGACGTGGCGGATGTTGGGGTCGGACTGGGCGATGTCCTCGCCGTGCACGAACAGCGCCCGGAACGAGCCGTCGAGCGCGGAGTCGAACATGTTGGGGATGCGCAGCCCCGGCTCGTCGAGCAGCGGGACGCCCCAGAGCTGCTCGTAGACGTCGCGGGCGCCGTCGTCGGAGACGTGGCGGTAGCCGGGCAGCTCGTGCGGGAACGAGCCCATGTCACACGAGCCCTGCACGTTGTTCTGCCCGCGCAACGGGTTGATGCCCACGCCCTCGCGGCCGATGTTGCCGGTGGCCATCGCGAGGTTGGCCATGCCCATGACCATCGTGGAGCCCTGGCTGTGCTCCGTGACGCCCAGCCCGTAGTAGATCGCGCCGTTGCCCGCGCTCGCGTAGAGCCGGGCGGCGGCCCGGATGTCGGCGGCCGGCACGCCGGTGGTCACCGCGACCGCCTCGGGGCTGTTCTCCGGGCGGGCGATGAACTCCGCCCACTCGGCGAAGCCCTCGCAGCGCTCGGCCACGAAGTCCGCGGCGACGAGACCCTCGGTCACGACGACGTGCGCCATCGCGTTGATCATCGGGACGTTCGTGCCCGGTGCGAGCGGGAGGTGGTACGCGGCCTCGATGTGCGGGGACCGGACCAGGTCGATGCGCCGCGGATCCACGACGATCAGCTGCGCGCCCTTGCGGAGGCGCCGCTTCATCCGCGACGCGAACACCGGGTGCCCGTCGGTCGGGTTGGCGCCGATCACCATGATCACGTCGGCCTGCTCGACGGACTTGAAGTCCTGCGTGCCCGCCGACGTGCCGAACGTCTGCTTGAGCCCGTAGCCGGTGGGCGAGTGGCAGACCCGCGCGCAGGTGTCGACGTTGTTGTTGCCGAAGGCGGCTCGCACCATCTTCTGGACGACGTAGACCTCCTCGTTGGTGCACCGCGACGAGGTGATCGCGCCGATCGAGCCGGGGCCGTGCTCGGCCTGGATCTCCAGCAGGCGCCGGGCCGTGAACCCGATCGCCTCCTGCCAGGAGACCTCGCGCCACTCGTCGGTGATGCGCTCGCGCACCAGCGGCTTCATGACCCGATCGGGGTGGCTGGCGTAGCCGAATGCGAAGCGGCCCTTGACGCACGAGTGGCCCTCGTTGGCGCCGCCGTCCTTGTGGGGCACCATCCGCACCAGCTCGTCGCCGCGCATCTCGGCCTTGAACGAGCACCCGACGCCGCAGTACGCGCAGGTGGTGATCACGCTGCGGGTGGGCATGCCCAGCTGCACCACCGACTTCTCCTGCAGCGTGGCCGTCGGGCAGGCCTGCACGCAGGCGCCGCAGGAGACGCAGTCGGAGTCCATGAACGTGCCGCCCATGCCCGCGGCGACGTGCGAGTCGAACCCGCGGCCCTCGATCGTCAGTGCCAGCGTGCCCTGCACCTCGTCGCAGGCCCGGACGCAGCGCGAGCAGAGGATGCACTTGGAGGCGTCGAAGTCGAAGTAGGGGTTGGACGAGTCCGTGAGCAGGTCCATGTGGTTGGCGCCCGCGTCGACGCCGGAGCCGTAGCGGACCTCGCGCAGCCCGGTGACGCCCGCCATGTCCTGCAGCTCGCAGTCACCGTTGGCCGAGCAGGTGAGGCAGTCGAGCGGGTGGTCGGAGATGTAGAGCTCCATGACCCCGCGGCGCAGCTTCGCGACCTTCTCCGTCTGCGTGTGCACCACCATGCCCGGCGAGCAGGGCGTGGTGCACGACGCCGGGGTGCCGCGGGCGCCGTCGATCTCCACGACGCACAGCCGGCAGGAGCCGAAGGCCTCCAGCGAGTCGGTGGCGCACAGCTTCGGCACGTCGATGCCGGCTTCCTTGGCAGCGCGCATCACGGAGGTACCGGGCGGCACGGAGACGGCCACCCCGTCGATCGTGACGTCGACGGTGGCCGCACCGGGACGGGCGGGGGTGCCGAAGTCGGGTTCCTTCAACAGACTCATCGGGCGAAGTCCTCCCCAAAGTGCTTCACGGCACTGCGTACCGGCATCGGTGTGAGCCCACCCATCGCGCACAGCGAGCCGTCGGTCATGAGCTCGCAGAGGTCCTCCAGCAGCAGGAGGTTCTTCGAGCGGTTCTCCCCGGCCCGGATCCGGTCGATCGTCTCGACGCCGCGCACCGCGCCCACCCGGCACGGCGTGCACTTGCCGCACGACTCCTCCGCGCAGAACGCAAGAGCGAAGCGGGCCATCCCCGCCATGTCCACGGTGTCGTCGAAGACCACCACTCCCCCGTGGCCCACCATGGCCCCCGCCGCGGCGAACGCCTCGTAGTCCATCGGCAGGTCGAACTGCTCGACCGGCAGGTACGCCCCGAGCGGGCCGCCGACCTGTACCGCCCGCACCGGGCGGCCCGACGCGCTGCCGCCGCCGAGGTCGTCGACGAGCTCGCCCAGCGTGATGCCGAACGCGGTCTCGACGACCCCGCCGCGGGCGATGTTGCCGCCCAGCTGGAAGACGCTGGTGCCGCGCGAGCGTCCGGTGCCCAGCGCCGCGTAGGCCGCGGCGCCGTTCGCCATGATCGTCGGGACGGACGCGAGCGAGAGCACGTTGTTGACGACGGTCGGCTTGCCGAACAGGCCCTCGAGCGCCGGGATCGGCGGCTTCGGGCGGACCGTGCCGCGCTTGCCCTCGAGGCTCTCCAGCATCGAGGTCTCCTCGCCGCAGATGTAGGCGCCCGCGCCCACCCGCACGTGGAGGTCGAACGCGAGGTCCGAGCCGAGCACGTGCTCGCCGAGCCAGCCGCGCCCGCGGGCGCTGTCGATGGCGGTGCGCAGCGTGGCGATCGCGTCGGGGTACTCCGAGCGCAGGTAGACGTAGCCCTCGGACGCCCCGACGGCGTGCGCGGCGATCGTCATGCCCTCGATGAGGGTGAACGGGTCGCCCTCGATGAGCATCCGGTCGGCGAACGTGCCGGAGTCGCCCTCGTCGGCGTTGCAGCAGACGAACTTGAGCGGGCCCGTGGCGCCCAGGACCGTCTTCCACTTGACCCCGGTGGGGAAGCCGGCCCCGCCGCGCCCGCGCAGGCCGGAGTCGGTGACCTCGGCGACGACGTCGGCGGGCGCCAGCGCGAGCGCCGCCCGCAGCCCGGCGTTGCCGCCGTAGGCCTCGTGGTCATCGGCCGAGAGCGGGTCGATGACGCCGACGCGGGCGAACGTCAGGCGCTGCTGGCGGCGCATCCAGGGCAGGTCCTCGACCAGGCCCAGGCCGGGCGCGGTGCCGTCGAGCAGGCCCGCCGCGAGCAGACCGTCGACGGCCTCGGGGGCGACCGGTCCGTAGCCGACCCGCCCGGCCGGTGTCGCGACCTCGACGAGCGGTTCGAGCCAGAGCATGCCGCGCGAACCGGTGCGCACGACGTCGGCGCCCGCGCGCTCCAGGAGCGCAGCGACCTCGTCGGCGCCGACCGAGCGGGCGGCGGAGTCGCGGGGAACGTAGACGGTCATGCCTGCGCCACCAGCGCGTCGAAGCGGGCCGGGGTGACGCGGCCGTGCAGCCGTCCGGCCACCTGGACGGCCGGGCCGAGCGCGCAGTTGCCGAGGCAGAACACCTCGTCGAGGCTCACCGCGCCGTCGGCGGTGGTCTCGCCGAACCCGACGCCCAGCGTGTCCTTGGCGTGCTCGGCCAGCGCCTCGGCGCCGACGGACTGGCAGGCCTCGGCACGGCAGACGCGCACCGCGGTGGCGCCGCCCGGGGTGCTGCGGAAGTCGCGGTAGAACGTGACGACACCGTGGACCTCGGCGATCGAGAGGTTCAGCGCGTCGGCGATCACCGGCACCACCGCGGGGTCGACGAAGCCGAGCTCGGCCTGCACGGTGTGCAGGATCGGCAGCAGCGCCCCGCGGGCGCTGCGGTGGGTGGCGACCGCGGCGAGCGCACACTCCGTCGGCGATCGATCCTGGCGTGTGGCGCTGGTCATCGGCGCATCGTCTCAACCGGCATCACCGCAGGTCAAAGCACGCTTACCGATGATGTGATAGGCGCCGGTTATCGACTCTGCGCGCTGACGTCGAGAACCGAGACGGTCCGCCCCGCCCAGTCGGTGGCGTAGAGCAGGCCACCGTCCGCGGTGAGCGCCAGGTCACGGGGCTGGTGGCTGATCGTCAGACCGGCCAGCACCGTGTCGGTGCCGGCGTCGATCACCGAGAAGATCGCGCCACCCACCCCGTAGCCGCCGACGAAGACCCGCCGCGAGTCCGGGCTCACCGTCACCGGGCCCGGCGAGTGCAGTTCGAGGGGGACGTGGGCCTGGACGACCGTGCTGCGTCCATCGACGGCGACCACCTCGCTCGCCGAGATGTCGCTGAGGTAGGCGCGCTGCCCGTCGGGGGCGAACCCGACCCCGGAGCCACCGCTGCGGCTCAGCCCGACGGTGTCGACCTGCTTGCGGGTCGCGGTGTCGAGGACAGCGGCTCCGGTGCTGGTGGTGACGATCAGCGTCCGGCCGTCCGGGGCCATCGCCATCCGCATGGTGTTCACGTAGCGATCCACGGTGGTGCTGCCGGTCACGGAGAGCGCGGCCGCGTCGATCGCGACGACCTCCCCCGACCCGGCGGCGAAGACCTGCCGCCCGTCCGGGGTCACCACGACGCTCTCCGCGGTCAGCACGGCGCCGCCGAGGTCGACCTCACCGACCACCGCGCGACCGGCCGTGTCGATCACGGCGATCCCGTCCTTCGCCGAGACGTAGGCGCGCCTCCCGTCGGGGGCGAACGCCACGTCGCGATCGTGGGTCTCCGGCAACGAGATCGTGGCCAGCACGCTGCGCGCGGCCGTGTCGATCACCGTGACGGCGGTGTCCCCCGCCACCCAGGCCTGCCGGCCGTCCGGGCTGATCGCCACGTTCGAAGGGCGGTCGGTGAGCGGGATGGAGGCCACCTGGACGGCGGCGGCGGGGCGGGAGGGCCCGCCGGACGGGCCCGGTGGCGGGAGCGGGGCGAACGGCACCAGCGTGCATCCCGACAGGGTGATCACCACGGCCGCGATGCTCGTCCCGAGCAGCGCGCTGCGCGCCAGTTGCGACATCTCGGGCTCCCCAACGACGGTGGTGATCGGCATCCGGGATGACGGCGCCGGGCGGCCACCCGTTGGGCCCGGTCCCGGAAATGTGACCGGACTCACGCCTCGCCGAGATGGGCCGCGAGCAGCGCATCGAGCTCCTTGCGCACGTTGACGTGGCGGGCGACGTCGAGCAGCGCGTGGGCGAGCATCGGCTCGGGCTCGCGCTCGGTGAGCACCAGCCCGATCCGGTGCGGACGGCGCGGCGGGTCCATCGGGATCACCCGCATCCCGGCGGGCACCCCGAACAGGTGCAGCCAGGCGTGCGCGATCACCGTGGACCAGCGGCGCGTCGCGACGTGCCCGTAGAGCACGGACACGGTGTCGGCCTCGACGGACGGCACGACCGTGACGCCGGCCTCCGCGCAGTAGCGGTCGATGATCCGCCGGTTCTGCATCACCGGGGCCAGCAGGCACATCGGCGTGCTCGCCAGCTCCGCCCAGCCGACGGAGGTGTGGTCGGCGAACGGCCCGTCGACCGAGGTCAGCAGCAGGTAGCGCTCGCGGTAGAGCGTGACCGTGCGGACGGCACCCAGCGGCTCGCCGTCGATGTAGGTGATGCCGATGTCGAGGTCGAACTCGGCGAGCCGGTGCACGATCTCGCGGCTCGACAACGACTCCAGCGACACCCGCACCAGCGGGTGCCGGTCGCAGAACGGCGCGGTGAGCAGGGAGACCGCGGCAAGCGCGGTGGGGATGGCGCCGATGCGCAGCACGCCGGACATGCCGGCGCGCATGCTCGACAGGTCACCGCGCAGCGCGTCGGAGTCGGCGACGATGCGCTGCGCCCACGCCACCGCCCGCTCACCCTCTGGCGTGAACCCCTCGAAGCTGCGCCCGCGGCGCACGATCTGCACGCCCAACTCCGACTCCAACCGGCGGATGCCCTCCGACAGGGCGGGCTGGGAGACGTGGCTCAGCTTCGCGGCGCGCCCGAAGTGCTGCTCGCGGGCCAGCGCGCAGAGGTACTCCAACTGGCGCAAGAGCACCGCGCTGGTACCTCCCGTTGCAGGGTGGAGGTGGCCGCATCCCCTGTTGCAGGAAGGCCACCTTCCCGCAATATTCTTGCGGGAAGGTGGCCTTCCTGCAACGCCCGGGTCCCGCCGTCAGGGCGCCGGCAGCCGCACCGTGAAGCACGCCCCGCCCTCCACCGCTTGCTCCGCCGCGATCGTGCCGCCCATCCGCGTCACCAGCCCGTGGACGAGCGCCAGCCCGATGCCACCGACACCGACCGGACGCCTGCGCTCGTAGCGCGCGTGCAGCGCGCCCCGGTCGAACACCACCGCGTAGTCCTCCGGCGCCAGCCCCGGGCCGCCGTCTCGCACCTGCAGCTCCCCGCCCGCCCGCACCTCGAACACCAGCGGCGCGCCCGCCGGCAGCACCCGCAGCGCGTTCTCGGCGAGCCCGTCGAGCACCTGCCGCAGCCGCCGCGGATCGGCCATGACCGGTACCGGTTCCGCCGGCACGACCAGCCGCAGCACCACCGCGCCCGCGGCTGCCCGGGCCCGCCAGACGGTGGCCGCGTCACCCACGAGCGCAACCAGGTCGACGGTGGCCAGGTCGATGCTGAAGTCGTCGGCCTCCAGCCGGGCCAGCTCCATCAGGTCGGTGACCAGCCGGTCCAGCCGCCGGGCCTCGTCGACGACGACCCGACCGGCTGCGGCGGCGTCCGGTCCCTCGACGACACCGTCGGCGATCGACTCGGCGAAGCCGCGCACCGCCGTGAGCGGTGTGCGCAGCTCGTGCGACACCGAGAGCAGGAACTCCCGCTGCCGGTGCTCGCTGCGCGCGAGCGCGTCGGCGAGCTCGTTGACGGCACCGGCCACCTCGGCCACCTCGCTCGGCCCCTGCACCGGCACCCGGACGTCACGACGGCCGCCGCGCAGCAGGTGGGCCGCGGCCGCGGTGCGGCGCAGGGGACGCGCCAGCAGCGTGCCCACCACCCCGCCGACCACGAGCGCCGCCACCCCGCCCGCGAGCAGCGCGACCCCGATGTTGCGCCGCAGCACCCCGGCGCCGAGCGGGCCCACGTCGGTGGTGCGCACCAGCGCGAACGCTCCCGAGGGCGCCTGCCGGGCCTCGACGAGGTAGGCGGTGCCGGCCACGTCGACGACGGCCGAGACCGGCGTGCCCTGCACGGCCCGGGCGGCGCCCGACTTCTGCACGGCCACGGCGACCGGCCCCGTCGCGGTGTCGCGCCGGTCGGGCAGCACCACGACCGTGATGCCCTGGCCCTGCAGCACCTGCACGACCCTGCGCAGGCCGAGTGCCCCCTGCACCGGCCGGGCGGCGTCGTCGAGCTGGGCCGCCACGACGTCGGCCTGCTGCGCCAGCGCGTCGGCCGTGACGTCCCGGGCCGTCGTCGCGACCAGGCGCAACGACACCAGCGCCGCAACACCGACGGCCACGATCGCGACCAGCAGGCAGCTGGCCGTGATCCGCCACGCCAGCGAGCCGCGCGCAGCGGTCACGACGCGTCCGCCGCGTAGCCGACACCGCGCACCGTCCGGATCGGGTTGCCGGGTCCGAGCTTCGCGCGCACCTGCGCCACATGGACGTCGACGGTGCGCGTGCCCGCCGAGGCGGCGTAGCCCCACACCGCGCTGAGGAGCTGCTCCCGGCTGAACACCCGGCCGGGAGCGCGCATGAGGTGCACGAGCAGGTCGAACTCGGTGGACGTCAGCGCCACCTCGGCATCGGCCACCTGCACGCGCCTGCGATCGACGTGTGCCGACACCGCCCCCACCTGCAGCACCTCCTCGCGGCCGGGCGCGATCCCGGACCGGCGCAGCACGGTCCGCACGCGGGCCACCAGCTCGCGGGGGCTGAAGGGCTTGGTGACGTAGTCGTCGGCGCCCATCTCCAGGCCGAGGATCCGATCGACCTCGTCGTCGCGGGCGGTCACGAACAGCACCGGCGTCCAGTCCTGCTCGGCGCGCAGCGTGCGGCAGACCTCCACCCCGTCCATGCCGGGCAGCCCGACGTCGAGCACCACCGCGACCGGACGCAGCCGCCGCACCGCGGCCAGCCCGGACGCACCGTCGGACTCGACCTGCACCCCGAAGCCCTCACGGCGCAGGTAGAGGCCCACCAGGTCGGCGATGGCGCGATCGTCCTCCACGACGAGGACGAGGCCTCGCGCGTCACGCTCCGGACGTGGATCCATGGCCTACCTCGGGACGGGGCCGGTCGGGTCGAGCAGATCGTGCCACCGCGGGTATCGGATCAGCGCGACGTGTCGGAGTCGAGATCGTGCTCGATCCGGTCGAGGGTGGCCTCGATGCTGCCGATGCTGTCAGTACTCCCCACGGCGCTGCTCCCCACAGCGCTGCTCCCGGCGGCGGGGGCGGGGCTCGACTGGCAGCCACCGAGTGCCAGGGTCCCGGCCACGAGCGCGGCGCCGAGCACGACCGCCCTTGCCCACCTCACGACGCGCAGTCCTTGCTCTGCACGGTCTGGAGCTCGGACTTGAGGTTGGCCAGCTCGGTGAGCCGCGCCTGCCGGTTCGACACGCGGTCGGCGAGCAGGTCGGCGAGTGCGGGATAGCCGCTGGTGCGCGCCTGGTCGGACCGCGCCTGCAGCCACGCCGTGGACCCGCGGGTCGTGGCGTTCCCGTTGATCCGGGCCGTCAGCTTGTCGATGCGCGCCAGCGCGTTGGGGATCCGCACGGCGCACACGGAATCCTTCTGTCCGGAGTTCTGCTGGGTGGGCACCGGCACCGGTGTCGGCGGCGTCCCGTCTGCGAACGCCGTACCGCCGCCCGCCAGCAGCAGACCCGCGGTCGCGGCCGTGGTCGCCAGCCCGCCCAGCCACCGTGTCATCGTCATCGTGAACTCCTCGCACCGGTCCGGCGGGGTTGCCGGACACCGATGACGATGGCGGGCGGCGATCAGGGCTGCGTCCAGGCGGTGTTCGGATCGTGTAAGCGTCAGCCTGCTTCTGCCCGGTAGCCCGCGTGGTGCTCCAGCAGCCGGTGCAGCAGCCCGACGAGCTGCGCGCGCTCGGCCACGGTGAGCGGTGCGAGGAACTCGTCCTGCGCCGCCTCCACCCGCCCGTCGAACGCCCGCATGGCCGCCGTGCCGGCGTCGGTGATCCGGATGGCGTTGCGCCGCCGGTCGTTCTCGTCGGGGGTCCGCTGCGCCAGCCCGTCGCGCTCGAGGTCGTTGAGCAGGGTGACCATGTCGCTGCGGTCGATGCCCAGCCGCCTACCGAGCTCGGCCTGGCTGATCGGGCCGAACTCGTCGAGACCTGCCAGAACCGCGTAGCTCGAACGCAGGCCGGGCCGCCCGAACTGCCCGGCCACGAGCCGGTTCGCCCGCGCGGCAGCCTGGTTGAGCAGCCAGGACGGGAGGCGCCACAGCCGCCGAGACGGTGCGAACTCGGCCACGCGGATGTCGTCGCTCACCGGCCGACCGTAACGCAACCGTGGGAATCCCCATCACTCTGCTAGCGTTGGAAATCCAACGTAGGAATCCCCACGAGTTCAGCGAGGTTGCGCCATGACCACACCCGTCCCCGCATCGGTCTGGCGGCTGGCCGCACTCGTCGCGTTCGGCGGCGTGCTGGCCGGACTCGACTCGTCCGTCGCCAACGTCGGGCTCGACGCGATCACGCAGGGTCTCGACACCTCGCTCGCCTCGTCCCAGTGGATCACCAGCGGCTACCTGCTCGCGCTGGCCGCCGCGCTACCGGCGTGTGGCTGGCTGAGCAGGCGGTTCGGCGCCGGGCGGCTCTGGAGCTGGTCGCTTGCCGGGTTCACCGTGGCGTCCGCGCTCTGCGCACTGGCGACGACGGCCGAGGTCCTGATCGCCTTCCGCGTGGTGCAGGGCCTGTTCGGCGGGCTCATGGTGCCGGCCGGGATGACGATCGTGGCCCAGGCCGCCGGGCCGTCCCGGATGGGCCGGGTGTTGAGCACGTCCGCGGTGCCGGCGATCCTCGCCCCCGCGATCGGCCCGCCGGTCGGTTCGCTGATCATCGCGAACGGGTCGTGGCCGTGGCTGTTCCTCATCAACGTGCCCATCGGCATCGTGGCGCTGCTCATCGCGTCGCGGCTGTTGCCCCGTGGGGAGCGGACGCCGAGCGGTCGCATCGACGTCGGCGGCCTGCTCCTCGTCGGCACCGGGCTACCGCTGCTGATCTACGGGATCACCGAGGCCGCCCAGCAGCGCACGGTCGTGGCCACGGCGGTGGCGTTGCCGCTGGTGCTCGGCATCGGCGCGCTCGCGACGTTCACCCGGCGTGCCCTGCGCCGCGACGACCCGCTGCTCGACCTGCGCCTGCTGCGCAACCGCACCTATGCGGCGGCGAGCTTCGAGGTCCTGTTCAACGGCGCCGCGCTGGCCGGCGGGATGATCGTGATGCCGCTGTTGTTCCTGTTCCAGCGCGGAACCGGCATCGTCGAGACCGGGTTGCTGCTGATGGCGTTCAGCCTCGGCGCCGCGGCCACCTTCCCCGTCGCGGGTCGGCTGTCCGACCGCTTCGGTGGCGGTCGGGTCACCGTGGCCGGGCTGCTGCTGACGCTGGCCACCACGATCCCGTTCGCGCTGCTGCCCGCCGACGCCGACCTCGTGGTCGTCGAGGCGCTGCAGGTGCTGCGCGGGATCGGGCTCGCGCTCTCGGGCATGCCGGCCGTCTCGGCCGCGCTGGCCACCGTGCGACACGACCAGGTGCCCGACGCCACGGCCCAGGTGAACATCCTGTCGCGGGTGGGCGGGGCGCTGGGCAGCGCGGTGTTCGTCGTGATCCTCACCGCGGCGCTGCCCGCGGGCGCGACCGGGGCGGCCACGACCCCGGCCTTCCACGCGACGTTCTGGTGGATGGCGGGGTCGACGCTGGCCGCGCTGGGGGGTGCCGCCTGGTTGGTGATCGAGCAGCGACGCAGCGCCCGCGTGCTCACGGCCGGCACCCGCTGACGCCGCCCCGCGGGGATCAGCCGCCGGCGGTGCCGCTGTGGAACACGTCGGTCTCGAGCCGCCCCTCGGCCTTGCGCTCGGAGTAGCAGCGGCGGGTCTGCTCGGTGTGGGACCTCATCACCGACGCGGCGCCGTCGGCGTCACCGGCCGCGATCGCGTCGATCAGCTCGGCGTGCTCCTTCCAGGACTGCCCGCCGCGGTGCCGCGCCACGGGCGTGTAGTACCACTGCACCCGGCGGTCGACCTGCGCGGCGAGCTCCTGCAGCACGGTGTTGCCCGACAGGCGCATCACCTGGGCGTGCAGCGCGGTGTTGGCCGCGACGACCGCCGGCATGTCCTGTGCCTTCCACGCCGCGGTGCCACGCTCGCACACCGCGCGCAGCTGCGCGACACCGTCGGCGGCAGCGTTGAGCGCGGCCAGCCGCGCCGACTCGGCCTCCAGCAGGCCGCGCACGGCGAGCAGCTGATCGGCCTCGTCGTCGCTGGGATCGTGGACGAACGCCCCGTGCCCGGGCCGCAGGTCGACCCAGCCGTCGTTGCTCAACGCCTGCAGCGCCTCGCGCACCGGCTGCCGCGAGACACCGAGCGTGGCCGCGAGCTCGTTCTCGACCAGGTGCCGGCCGGGTTCGAGGCTCCGGTTCACGATCATCGCGAGGATCGCATCGTAGGCGCTCTCGCGCAGCGAGAGCGGTCGCGTGATGCGACCCGCTGTCGGCAGCGGCGACGCGGACGGTGGCATCAGTGCTCCAGGGCGGTCAGTTGCCGACAGCATACGAAATGCAGTCCGGCCCGGCGCTCAGCCGGCGGCGACCGCGTCGAGGCCGCCGCGCAGCGCGTCGACCAGCACCTCGAGGTGCTCGGGGCGCGTGGTGAGCGCCGGGGAGAACGCCACGGCGCTGCCCATCGGCCGGACCAGTGCGCCCCGGCTTCGCACGGCCGCGGCGATCTTCGCGGGCAGGCCCGGGTCCGCGGCCAGGCGCTCCGGGTCGATCCCCAGCGCGCCGAGCACGCCGGTGCCGCCGCGGACCTCACCGACGAGCGGGTGGTCGGCGAACGTCTGCAGCGCGCCGAGCAGCTCGCCCTCCAGCTCGTCGGCGCGCTTGAGCAGGCCCTCGCCGTCGAGGATGTCGAGGTTGGCCAGCGCCGCGGCGGCCGCGGCCGGGTGCCCGGCGTACGTGGCGCCGTGGCGGAACGGGGCGGCGCCGGGCTCGTCCCAGAACGGCGCGGCGATGCGCTCGTGCACCACGACCCCGCCGAGCGGCTGGTAGCCGCTGGTGATGCCCTTGGCGAAGACGATCAGGTCGGGCACGACCCCGAACCGCTCGATGCCGAACCAGGTGCCGAGGCGGCCGAACCCGCAGATGACGGCGTCGGCGACGAACAGCACGCCGTGGCGCTCGCAGATCTCGCGGGTGCGCTCGATGTAGCCGGGCGCGGGCGGCAGCACCCCGCCCGCGCCGATGACGGGCTCGCAGAAGAACGCGGCCACCCGGTCGGCGCCGAGGCGCGCGATCTCGGCCTCGAGGGCCTCGGCGTCGTCGTGCGCGACGGTGGCGGTGTCGGGGATCCACGGGCCGGCGATGTGGTTGGGCGGCATGCCGGCCAGCGCGGTGCCGAAGCCGTGGGTGCCGTGGTAGGCGTTGGTGCGGCTGATCAGGACGGTGCGCCCGGGCTCACCGGTGCGCACGAAGTACTCGCGGGCGAGCTTGGCGGCGGTGTCGATCCCGTCGCCGCCGCCGCTGCCGAGGAACACCTTCGCACCGGGCATCGGGGCGAGCGCAGCGAGCCGGGCGGTCAGCTCGCGCACCGGCGGGTTGATGATGTCGCCGAAGGTCTGGTAGGTGGCCACCTCGAGCATCTGGCGGTGCACGGCGTCGGCGATCTCGCGCCGCCCGTGGCCGACGTTGACGCACCACAGGCTCGCCGTCGCGTCGAAGTAGCGGGTGCCGGCGTCGTCCCAGACCCAGACGTCATCGGCGCGGCTGATCACCAGCTCGGAGCGGCGCACCGCCCCCATCGCGGCGAACGGGTGCCAATAGGAGCTGTCGGCGTGGGAATCGACCATGCGTCCGATCCTGCCCCCATGACGCCCGTTCAGCCAGCACCGCCCCGGGGGACGCCCGGGGGGACTTCAGCATGGTGGCCATCCAAGCGTCAGATCGCAGGATGGCCACCATGCTGCGATCCCGAGGTAGCCGTTCGGCGCCCTAGATGCTCAGCTCCGGCTTCAGCTTCGCGATGGTCCACACCCGCTTGCGGCTGGTCACCAGCACCGTCAGGGCCAGCGAGACGACCAGGAACCCGGCCAGCACCAGCGCGTCCCGCCCGACGTGCGCGGTGTTGCCGCCGCTGATCGTCACCCGCAACGCGTCGACGAGGTAGCTCATCGGCAGCAGCGGGTGCAGGACGCGGAAGAAGCCGGGCAGCGTCTCCACCGGGTAGATGCCGCCGCTCGCGGTGAGCTGCAGGATCAGCAGCACCAGGATCAGCGCGCTGGCCAGGCCGCCGAGCCAGGAGCGCAGCAGGTGCGCGATCGCGACGAACGTCGCGGCCCCGAGTGCCACCAGCCCGAGGTGCATCCACGGGTGCACCGGGGCGAGCCCGAGGCCCAGGTCCACGACGAGGTCCAGCAGCCCGGCCCCGATCAGGGCCCCCGCCAGCGGCGGCAGGAACCCCGCGAACGCGACGGCGGCACTCGACGCCCGGCTCGCGCGCGCCCGATCCGACAGCGGTCGCAGCAGCAGGAACGCGACGATGCCGAACACCCACATCGCGATCCCGAAGAACAGCGGGGCGAGTCCGCGGCCGTACTGGTCGGCGGGGTGGAGGTTGGACAGCGCGATGTCCACCGGGGACGCGAGGGTGGCGGCGTTGCTGCGCTTCGCGTCGTCGCTGAGCACCGGGATCTGGGCTTCGGCGCCCGTGAGCCCGGTGGCGAGCTGGTCGGCGCCGCCGGCGAGCTGGCCCGTGCCGTCGGCGAGCTGGTTGGCTCCCGGCACGGCCGCGCCGAGCCCGGTGTCCAGCTTCACGGCGCCGTCGGCGACCGCACCGGCACCGGCGGCGAGGCGCTGCATGTCCCCGGCGGCACCACGCAGGCGCGACTGCAGCTCGGGAGCGTCGGCGGCGAGCGTGCGCGTGCCGGCCGCCACCGCCGCGGTCCCGTCGCGCAGGGTGGTGGCCTTCGTCGCGACGTCGGAGGTGAACGTGGTCGCCTTCGCCGCCGCGGCCGTCGCGCGCTGGTAGGCGGCGTCATTCGCCAGTTCGGGATGCGCCTGCCCGAGCGCGGCCAGCGCGCCCGACACCGAGGACGCGTCGCCGTCGACGGCCGTGGCCGCGCTCGCCGCGGCGCTGCTCAGCGCGGCGGCTCGGCTCGCGGCGTCGGCCGCGGTCGTGGTCACCGACGGGATCGCGTCGGCGATGCGCCCGGCGATCGGTACCACCGTGTCGGCGATCTTGGAGACGCCGTCGGAGACCTGCCGGGCACCGGGTGCGAGCTGGTCGGCACCTGCCTTGAGCTGGCCCAACCCGTCGGCCAGCGACTTCGCGCCGTCGCGGGCCCGGTCGGCGCCCGCCCGCAGCTGCCCGGCCCCGTCGGCGGCCTGGGCGATGCCGCTGTGCAACCGGTCGAGGTTGCCGAACACCGACTGGAAGTACGCGCTGACGGCCGCGGCGTCTATCTGGTTGGCGAGCGTGAGCTGGGCCTGCTCGGCCATCTTG
The DNA here is from genome assembly GCF_042653605.1 of Pseudonocardia sp. GCM10023141. Taxonomy (NCBI): domain Bacteria; kingdom Bacillati; phylum Actinomycetota; class Actinomycetes; order Pseudonocardiales; family Pseudonocardiaceae; genus Pseudonocardia; species Pseudonocardia sp. GCM10023141. The sequence goes on along the minus strand of NZ_JBHSIR010000082.1, from coordinate 127,548 downwards.
CCCACGACGTAGCCGTTGGCGTCGTCGAGGACGATCTGCATCGACGCCCGCTGCGGGGTGCCGCCCGCGCCGCTGGCGAGCTTCGCGCTGAAGTCCGACGGCACCGCGATGAGGAAGTAGTAGCTGCCCTCGTCGATCCCGCGATCGGCCTCGGCGCGATCGACGAAGCGCCAGTCGAACGTCGGGTTGTTGCGCAGCTCCTGGGTGAACAGCTCACCGGCCGCCACCCGGTTGCCGTCCACGGTGACGGCCTGGTCGGCGTTCACGACGGCGACCGGGATCTTGTTCAGCAGCGCGTAGGGATCCCAGTTCGACCACAGGTAGGTGGCGCCGTAGATCAGCGGCACGCAGGCCGCGAACACGAGCGCCACCTTCTGCAGCGGCGTGCGGAAGCGCCGCAGCTCCAGCAGCGCCAGCTTCAGGATGCCCACGACTCACTCCCCTGCAGGTACCTCACGACCGCGCCGGTGCGCGGGGCCTCCGCAGCCGCGGCGACCACCGCGACACCGTGCTCGGACAGGCGGTGCAGCGCCTGCCAGGCCAGATCCCGGTCCCGGTCGTCGAGCCCCAGGTCGACGTCGTCGACGACGATGACCGCCGCGCGGTCCATCGCCGCCAGCGCTACCGCGAACAGCAGCGCGTCGAGCCCGCCGAGATCACCCACGACGGCGCCGGGCCGCAACGTCACGCCGAGCGCGTCGGCCGGACCGTCGATGGGTCCGGTGGCACCGAGCAGGCGCCGTTCGCTGATGTGGTCGGCCATGCGCAGGTCCGGTTCGAGCTCGACCGCGCCGCCGATGCGCGCGACGGCAACCCGGGTGCGGATCACCGCGGGGGCGACCGCGCCGGCGACGTCGAGCGTGCCCGCGCTGGTCGTGGCGCGTCCGGACAGGGCGAGCAGCGCCATCGAACGGCCGCTGCCGGCCGCGCCGCACAGTGCCGCCACGCCACCGGCCGGCACGGCGAGGGTGAGGTCGCGGAACACCCAGCCGCGGCGGGTGCGCAGGCCCAGGCTCTCGGCGCGCAGCACCGGCTCCGGCTCGGGCGCTTCCGGGACAGCGGCGTGGGTCATGGAGATCAGAGTGCTGGCGCTGACAAGTTCGATCAAGGATGCTCGCACCGGCGCGCAGGGAGTTCATCAACCAGTGACAAGGCGGGAGCAGCTCGTTGGGCCACGACGAACGGCAGCGGGCGGGCGCGAGCGCACGCTCACGGCTGCCGGAGCTGATCCGCGACACCGTGGCCGCCGTCGAGGAGGCGGTGCCGGCCTACCGGGGGCTCGACGCCGAGCAGCACCGCGAGCTCCACGCGATCACGTCCTGGGTGCTGCGCAGGCTGCTCGACGCGTGGGCGGGCGACGTCGCGTTCGACGACGAGGACCGCCGCCGGTTCCGCGCGATCGGCGGCGCGCGCGGCGAGGACGGGCGACCGGTCGCCGCCGTGCTCCGCGCGTACCGGGTGGCGGCGGTGACGGCCACCGACCTCGTGCTCGACGCCGGGGGCGACACCCTGGACCCGGGCGACGTGCGCGCGCTCGCCCGCACCGTGCTCATGTCCATGGACGAGCTGTCGGAGTCGGTGCTCGCCGGCTACGCCGCGGCGCGCGACCGGCTCACCGGAGACCGCGACCGCGCGCTGCGCGACCTGCTCGACGACCTGCTCGCCGGCCGGCACACCTCACCGGGGGTGCTGGCGAGCCGCTGCCGGGAACTCGACGTGACGCTGCCGCCTGCCCCGCTGCTGCTCGTGGTCGACGCCGCGACGGCTGCCGAGCTGCTGCCGTCGCTCGGACTGGTGGCGGGGCCGGGGCAGGAGCACCTGGCCACGGTCCGCGACCGGCGCACGGTGCTGCTGTTGCCCGACCGGGTCGCCGGAGCCGTCGAACCGGCTCTGCGCGGCCGCGGGTGGCGCGGCTGCCTGCTGCGCGCGGTCACGTCCGGCCCCGCGGCGCTGCGGCTGGCCGTCGATGCCCTCGACACCGCTCCGGAGCACGCGTTCCACCGGCGCGTCCTGCTCGACGACGGCGACGCGCAACTGCTCACGCTGCTCACGGCACGCCCCGGCGCCGATCCGGCGGCCGTGGTGCGCAGCGTGCTCGGGCCGCTCACCGAACCCGGCAACCGGCACCTGCTCGACGGGCTCGCCGGGTTCCTGTCCACCGGATCGGCGTCGGGGGCGGCGGAGCTGCTGCACCTGCACCCGCAGACGTTGCGCTACCGGCTGCGCCGCGTCACGGCGCTGACCGGCCGCGATCCGCGCGACGCCTGGCAGCGCCTGGCCCTGGACGTGGCGCGCAGCCTGGCGCAGGTAGCCGATCACTCGTCGCGGTGAACGATCTCCATGGCGAAGGCGGGCAGGCAGACGGCCACGTACTCGGCGCCGTCGGGCCCTGGCGAGCTGTAGCGCACCCACTCCCCCGGCGCGGTGTGCACGGCCTGCCCGGCCGCGACGGTGAGGTCGCCATCGGCGTGCTCGACACGCAGCGCGCCGCGCAGGACCAGGGTGTACTCGTCGAACTCCGGGGTCTGGCCGGGCTCGGCCCAGCCCGACGGGCTGCGCATGTGCGCCATCGAGAGCGCACCGTCACCCGAGTTCACGCGCCCCACGAACTCGTCGATCGTCTTGGGCGGCTCACCCGCGGCGGTGACGCGGCTCGGGGAGGGGATCAGTCGTGGCATGGGGCCGATCCTGCCAGCCGGTCCCCGACGTCAGGAGGGCGTCCCTGCCGACGCTCGACGTCAGGAGGGCGTCCTTCCTGACGTGGGTGGCCGGGCGGTTCACCGCAGGTATCGTCGAGATCATCCGAGGGAGCTCACCACGGGGGGTACCGCCATGGAGCCGCAGCCGTACGAGACCACCGTCGACAAGCAGATCCGGCTCGCCCAGGAACAGGGCGCGTTCGACAACCTGCCGGGCAAGGGCAAACCGCTGCGTGGGATCGACCAGCCGCACAACGACAACTGGTGGATCGACGACTGGATGAAGCGCGAGGGCGTCTCCGTGGAGGCGCTGCTGCCGCCGTCGATCCAGCTGCGCAAGGAGATCGATCGCCTGCCCGACGCGCTGCGCGGCATGCCGACCGAAGGCGCCGTCCGCGACACCGTCACCGAGCTCAACGGGCGGATCGTCGCGTTCCTGCGCGCGCCGCAGGGACCGAAGCTGCCGATCCACCGGATCGACGTCGACGCTGCCGTGCAGCGCTGGCGGGCCGAGCACCCGGCGCCGGTCGAGCGCGCCGAGCCCGCGGCTCCGCCACCGCCGGCCCGCAGGCGCTGGTGGCAGCGGCGGGGTTAGTGCTTGCGGATCACCCGCTCCGCGGCGCCTTCCTTCCACACCGTCACGTCCATGTGCCCGTCGCCGACCTCCACCGCCGCCGCACCCACCAGGTGGGCGGCGTAGAAGTGGTCGAACGTGGCGCCGCGCAGGTCGAAGCCTGTTTGCGCGTACAGGTCCTCGGCGTAGCGCTGGTGCAGCGCCGGGTCGTGGACATCCTGCACGGTGCCCCACACCTTCGCGTCACCCTCGCTGACCTGGGTGTCGACGGTGGCCGTGTGCAGCGTGAAGCGCGGGTCGGCGACCAGGTCGTTGAACTTGGCCGTGTCCGGCATGCCGCCGATCCACAGCTGCCCCTCGAAGAACCGTGGCTCCATCGGGCTGATGCGCGGGAACCCGTCGGGCCGCAGCGTGCCCAGCATGCACAGGTTGCCGGTGGCGGTGTGGCGGCGCTCGAAGATCTCGGCGATCCGCGGCGCGACCGCAGTGAACTCCTGCCATGTCGTCATGGTCACCGACCTTAGGCACCAACCCTGTCAGGTTCCGTCAGGTTCTCCCGGGCCCGTGGGGTGGTGGCCGCGACGCCGACGAGGATCAGCCCGCCGCCCACGATCTGCATGGCCGTGGGCACCTCGCCCAGCAACAGCCAGGACGCGATCGCCGAGGCCACCACCTCGAGCAGCGCGACGAGGGCACCCCGTGACGCCCCGATCCGTGCGATCGCGAGCACCCCCGTGAGGTAGGCGATCACCGACGAGACCACCACGAGCAGCGTCGCCGTCACCGGCCAGCCGACGTTCGTCCCGGCCAGCAGCACCTCCGGGGCGGCGGTGTTGATCACGATCGGCATCAGCCCCACGATCCCGAGCAGGCCCACGACCACCGCCCCGACCGTCATCCCGACGCCCGCGAGCACCAGCGGCGGCGTCGCGCTGCCCGCGCGGTCGGCGAGCAGGAAGTAGGACGCCTGGCAGACAGCGGCGAGCAGGCCCCACAGCAGCCCCTCGACCTGGATGCCGACGCCGTCCCAGAGCTGCACCACCAGCGTGAGTCCGAGGATCGCGACGGTCGCACCGCCCAGCGTGCGCCGGCTCGGGGGCTGTCGCCGCACCACCCAGACCCAGGCGATCACCAGCACCGGGCCGGTGTACTCGATCAGGAGCGCGACGGCGACCGGCAGCGTGCGCAGCGCGTTGAAGAACGCCAGCTGCACGAACGCCATCGCGAGCACGCCGTAGAGCACCAGCGCCGGGCCGTCGGCGCGCAGCGCCGCCACTACTCCGGGGCGCACGATCGCGAGCACCATCAGCAGGATCAGCGCCGCGCCACCGATGCGGACCAGCGCGATGCCCGACGACGACCAGCCGGTATCGGCCAGGGCCTTGGCGAACGGGCCTGAGGTGCCGAACGTGAGGGCGGAGACGACGGCGAGGGCGAGGCCCGCGCGGGTGCGGCCGGCTGCGGACCCGCCGATCAATCCTCGGCGCCGGTCTGGGCGACGAGGCCGGCCGCCGCGATACCGGCAACGGCCGCCGCCTCGTCGTTGAGCGACGCGTCGCCGGTGACACCCACGGCCCCGAGCAGCCTGCCGTCGGCGTCGCGGACGAACACGCCGCCGGGGACCGACAGGATCCGCCCGCCCGCCAGCGCCGCGACGGAGGTGAAGAACTCCGGGGAGTCAGCGGCGCGGGCCGCGATCGCCCGGTTGGTCATGCCCATCCCGAGCACGCCCCAGGCCTTGGCCACGGCGATGTCGGGGCGCAGGTTGCCCGAGCCGTCCTGGCGCCCGAGCGCGACGAGCGCACCCCCCGGATCCAGCACCGCGACCGTCAGCGGGTTGAAGCCCGCGTGCGTGCCGTGCTGCAGCGCAGCGGCGACGATGGTCTGGGCCTGATCCAGGGTGATGCTCACGGTGTTTCGTCCTCGAGGTCGGCGGAGTGCTCCAGGAGCATCCTGCCTTTTCAGCCCTCGCGGGTCAGCACGAACACCGGGATCTTGCGCGTGGTCTTGGTCTGGTACTCGCCGAAGCCGGGGCGCTCCTCGACGATCTTCACCCAGAGCTCGTCACGGGTCGCCTCGTCGAGCTCGGTCGCGACCACGGGGAACGTCTCGGTGCCGACCTCGACGTCGATCTTCGGGTTGGCCTTGAGGTTGTGGTACCAGTCCGGGTTGGTCGGGGCGCCGCCCTTGGACGCCACGATCACCATGTTGCCGTCGGGCTGCGGGAAGTAGACGAGCGGCGCGACGCGCTCGGTGCCGGACTTCGCGCCGACGTGGTGGATCAGGATCATCGGGGCGCCCTCGAACGGCCCACCGACCCTGCCCTCGTTCGCCCGGAACTCGTCGATGATGCCCTTGTTCCAGTCGTTCATTGCCGGACTCGTCATGCTGTCTCCTCCGTTGCTGTGCCCGCGTTTCCCGAGCAAACCTGTTGGAAGAGTCCCATATTCCGACGCTGCGATCGTCTGCGGGACATCGCTCGGCTCAGAACAGCAGTACCCACCCGGTGACGATCACGGCCACGCCGCCCAGCAGCCAGAAGAACGCGGCCCAGACACCACCGGGCACGTGGGTGAGCTGCGCGAGCATGTCGGCGTCGGAGTCGCCGCGCCGCCCGCCGCGGCGGCCGCGCTGCAACTCCCGCACGGCCCGCAGCCCGCCGAACACCAGGAACCAGCACAGCGCTGCGGCGAACCCGGTCTGCAGCCGCGGCTCGCCCCACCACGCCACCGCGCCGACCAGCGCGGCGGTGGCGACGACCGCGGCACCGCCGTAGACGTTGCGGATCTGGACCAGCGTCAGCACCAGCAGCCCCACCGCGATCCACAGCATCAGCGCGGACCGGTCGACGGCCACCAGCGCGGCACCACCGACCCCCAGCAGCGACGGAGCCGGGTAGCCGCCGAGGAAGGTGAACACGAGCCCGGGGCCGCGCTGCGCGCCGGTGGAGACCGTGACGCCGGACGTGTCGGGGTGCAGCCGGATGCCGGTGAGCCCGCGCCCGGCCACCACGGCGACCACGGCGTGCCCGCCCTCGTGGGCGATCGTGACCACCGTGCGCGTCAGGCGCCACAGCAGCGGCCATCCCACCGCGATCAGGGCGAGCACGGCCGCGATCAGCGGGACCGGGCGGTCGGCGACGAGCATGCGCAGGGAGTCGAGCACCGTCGTCGGATCCTGCACGTGCCCAGTCTGGCAGGACGGTGTTAACTGCTTTGACCTTCCACCCACTGGAGAGTCGAGGCTGGTGCCATGACCGACACGACCCTGCTGACCATCGGGCAGCTCGCCCGGCGCTCGGGCGTCCCGGTTCGCACCATCCGGTTCTGGTCCGACGAGGGCGTCCTGCCCGAGACGGACCGCTCCCACGGCAACTACCGCCGCTACGACGCCCGTGCCGTCGCGCGTCTCGATCTCGTGCGCACGCTGCGCGAGCTCGGCCTCGGCCTCGACGACGTCCGGCTCGTGCTGGAACGCCGTCGCACCGTCGAGGACGTCGCCGCGGCGCACGTCCACGCCATCGACTCCCAGATCCGCACCCTGCGGACGCAGCGCGCCGTGTGCACGCTGCTCGCGCGGGGAGCACCGTCCGCCCGGAAGGCAACACTGATGAACGACCTCGCCCGACTCTCCGCCGCCGAGCGCCAGCAACTGATCGACGAGTTCGTCGAGACGGCGTTCGCCGGCACCGACCCCGACGCCCCCGGCGCCGGCATCGCCGACTCGATGCGCATCATGCCGGCGCAGCTGCCCGACGACCCGACCACCGAGCAGGTGGAGGCGTGGGTGGAGCTGGCCGAGCTCGTCACCGACCCGTCGTTCCGCGAACGGGTGCGGGAGATGGCGGTGGCCGGATCGGACGCCACCGCACGGCCGACGTCCTACGAACCAGCCACGGTCATCGAACACGTCGGTCCGGCGATGGCAGCCGGGATCGCCCCGGACGCGCCGGAGGCCGCGGCCGTGCTGGCCAACATCCTGACCGACGACCTCGACGCGGCCGGCCGCGCGAGCCTCGCCGACCAGATGGGGGTCTTCACCGACCGTCGCGTCGAGCGGTACTGGTCCCTGCTGGGAACGCTCAACGGCTGGCCGCAGCGCGAACCCGCCGTCCCACTCTTCGAGTGGATGATCGCCGCCCTGCGCGCCTGACCGGCCGCGGGTCGGGGCCCATTCACCCCAACTCGCGGGCCCATCCATCCCAACTCGCGGGGCCCGTTCACCCCAACTCGCGGGGCACTTGAGCGCAACTCGCGGGGCCGTTCGTCCCGACTCGCGGGCACATCCACCCCGACTCGCGGGGCGCGGGATCACCCGCTGCGCGCGAGTCGGGACAGAACGCACCGCGAGTTGTGACGGACTGCGCGCGAGTTGCGACGAAGTGCACCGCGAGTTGCGACGAACGGCCCCGCGAGTTGCGATGGATTGCACCGCGAGTTGGGGTGGACGGCGCTGCGCGTCGGGGCGTCAGTCCCGGCGGCCGCTCACGGCCAGGCCCGCGCCCATCGCGATGATCATGATGCCGCCGATGCCGCCGACGCGGCGCAGGCGGGCCGGGGAGGTGACGAACCAGTTGCGCGCGAAGCCCGCGGCCAGCCCCCACATGCTGTCGAGCGACGAGGCGAGCACCGCGAACAGCAGGCCGAGCACCAGCATCTGCGTGACGGGGTTGCCCGCATGCGCGTCGACGAACTGCGGCAGGACGGCGGCGAAGAACACCAGCACCTTGGGGTTGGTGACGCCGACGATCACGCCCTGCAGGAACAGCCGCTTGCCGAGCGGGCCCGCCGGTCCGGTGAGCGCGGCGGCGAGGTCGCCGCGGGAGCGGAACGTCTGCACGCCGATGTAGATGAGGTAGGCGGCGCCCACCAGCTTGAGCACCGTGAAGACCTCGACGGACTCCGCCGCGACCGCCCCGAACCCGAAGGCGACGACCAGCACCACCAGCGACGCCCCGACCGTGTTGCCCGCGACGCTGGTGAGCGCGGCGCGCCTGCCGTGGGCCAGCGCACGTCCGACGATGAACAGCACGCTCGGCCCGGGGATCACCACCAGTACGACACCGGCGAGCGCGAAGGTCAGGAGCGTCGAGACGGTGGGCACCCCTGCAACGTAGCCGCTCGGGCGGAGCAACTCACGGGCTTTCCCGCTCCTGCGACCAGCCGTAGAACACCCGCTCCACCACGGCACGGGCGCGCCGCGTGGTGCGGCGGTACTCGTCGAGGAAGATGCCGGGGTCGGCATCGGCCGCGTGCCCCAGCGCGTAGGCGACCGCGGCGAGCTCGCGGCCCGATCGCGGCAGCTGATCACCCGGCTTGCCGCGCACGAGCATCACGGCGTTGCGGGCGCGGGTGGCCATCGTCCAGCCCGCGGCGAGCGCGACGACGTCCTCGGCCGCGAGCAGGCCGCCGGCCTGGGCCGCGCGCAGCCCGTCGAGCGTGGCGGTGGTGCGCAGCCCCGCCACGGTGCCGGCGTGCTGCAACTGCAGCAGCTGCACCGTCCACTCGACGTCGGCGAGCCCGCCGAGTCCGAGCTTGGTGTGCAGGCTGCGGTCGGCCCCGCGGGGCAGCCGCTCGGCGTCGACCCGGGCCTTGATCCGCCGGATCTCCCCGACGGCCGCCGCCGGCAGCCCCGCCTCCGGGTACCGGATCGGGTCGATGAGCTCGACGAAGCGGCGGCCCAGGTCGTCGTCGCCCGCCACCGGCCGGGCCCGCAGCAGCGCCTGGGACTCCCAGGTCTCCGACCAGCGCGCGTAGTAGCCCCGGTAGGACTCGAGCGTGCGCACCAACGGCCCGGACCGGCCCTCCGGCCGCAGGTCCGCGTCGACGACGAGCGCGGGGTCGGGGCTGGGCGCGGACAGGCGGCGCCGCACCGTCTCCGCGACCGTGGTGGCGTAGCGCACCGCGTCCTGCTCGCCTGCTCCGGCGGCAGGCTCGCAGACGAACATCACGTCGGCGTCGCTGCTGTAGCCGAGCTCCGCGCCGCCGAGGCGACCCATCCCGATCACGACGATCGTGGCCGGCGCCGGCTTCCCGGACGTGGCCGCGAGTGCGCGTTCCACCGACTCGAGCGTGGCCTGCAGGACCGCCGCCCACACCGAGCTCAGCGCGGCACACACCTGCTCGGTGGACATCACGCCGAGCAGGTCGGCGCACGCCACCCGCAGCATCTCGTGGCGGCGCACCGAGCGCGCGGCGGCCGCGGCCGAGTCGGGGTCCTGGTGCCGGGCCACGGCCGCGCGCAGCGATGCGGCCACCTCGGCCGGGTCCTTGATCAGCTCGTCGCCACCGCCCGCGGGCGCCGCGAGCAGCCGCAGCACCTCCGGCGCACGCACCAGCAGGTCGGGCACCAGCGCGGACGTGCCGAGCAGCCGCATCAGCCGCTGGGCGACCAGCCCCTCGTCGCGCAGCAGCCGCAGGTACCAGGGCGTGGTGGCCAGCGCCTCGGACACCCGCCGGTAGGCCAGCAGCCCGCGGTCGGGGTCGGGGCTGCGGGCGAGCTCGTCGAGCAGTACCGGCAGCAGCGTCTGTTGGATCGCCGCGGCCCGGGAGACCCCTGAGGTCAGCGCTCGTAGGTGGCCGAGCGCGCCCTCCGGCGACACCCAGCCCAGCGCGCTCAGCCGGGCCGCGGCCGCGGACTCCGACAGCCGCGCGGTGTCGGCCGACATGCGCGACACCGCGGTGAGCAGCGGGCGGTAGAACAGCTTCTCGTGGAGCCTGCGCACGCGCCGCGCGTTGCGCGTCCACTCCGCCATCAGCACGCCGACGGCGTCACGCCTGCCGTCGGGCCGCATCCGGGAGGCGCGCGCCAGCCAGCGCAGCGCCGCGGTGTCCTTCGCCTCGGGCAGCAGGTGGGTGCGGCGCATCCGCTGCAGCTGCAGCCGGTGCTCGAGCAGCCGCAGGAACCGGTAGGACGCGGCCAGGTTGGCGCCGTCCTCCCGGCCGACGTACCCGCCGTCCGACAGCGCCACCAGCGCGTCCAACGTGGATGGTGAGCGCAGCGACTCGTCGGTGCGCCCGTGCACGAGCTGCAGCAGCTGCACCGCGAACTCGACGTCACGCAGGCCCCCGGGGCCGAGCTTGAGCTCGCGATCGGCCTGGTCGGGTCGGATGTGCTCCTCGACGCGGCGACGCATCGCCTGCACGTCGGCGACGAAGTCGTCGCGGCCCGCAGCGCTCCACACCATCGGCGCGACCGCCTCGGCGTACGCGGCACCCAGCTCCACGTCGCCCGCGATCGGACGTGCCTTGAGCAGCGCCTGGAACTCCCAGGTCTTGGCCCAGCGCTGGTAGTAGGACACGTGCCCGTCGAGGGTGCGGACGAGCGCACCCTGGCGGCCCTCCGGGCGCAGGTTGGCGTCGACCTCGAAGCAGGCCTCGCCGAGTATCCGCATCATGCGGCTGGCCAGCCGGGTGGTGGCCTGGTCGGCGGGCTCGGCGACGAACACGACGTCGACGTCGCTGACGTAGTTGAGCTCGTGCCCGCCGGTCTTGCCCATCGCGATCACGGCGAGCCGTCCGGGCTCGCTGCCGGCGCTCTCCGCGGCGGCCACGGCCAGCGCGGCGTGCACCGCGGCCGAGCCGAGGTCGGCCAGCCGGGCGGCGACGTCGGCGACGTCGAGCACCGGGAGCTCCGGCTCGCTCACGGCCGCGACGTCGGCGGCGGCGAGCGCGAGCAGCTCGTCGCGGTAGGCGGTGCGCAGCGCGATGATCGCCTCGGCGCCGGTGAGCCGGGCGACCGCTCCGCCCGCCGAACCCGGCGGCAGCCCGTCCGGATCCGCGCCGACGGCCGCGAGCATGGTGGTGATGGCTCCCTCGGCGTCGGCGGGCCCGACCTCCCCGCCGAGCCGGTGCCAGCGGTCGGGGTGGGTGACGAGGTGATCGCCCAGCGCCGTGGAGCTGCCGAGCACCGCGATCAGCCGGCCGCGCAGCGCCTCGTCGCTGCGCAGCGCGGCCTCGATGTCGGCGCGATCGGGAATCACGGCGAAGAGCCGCTCGATCGAGCGCAGCGCCAGATCGGGATCGGGGCTGCGCGCGAGCGCCCACATGATCGACTCGGCGCCGTTGATCGGCTTGTCGCCCGCCCACCAGCCCAGCTCCGCGAGCGTGGCCTCCGCCCAGGGTTCGGTGAGGCCCAGTCGAGCGAGCGATCCTCCGGTGCGCCGATCCACACACTGATCCTGCCCTACCCCGCCGCGACCCGACCGTCGGATCGGGCGCCCGTGCGCAGCGCGTTTCGTGCCGCGCGGGACAATGGCGCGGTATTCGCTGTGGATGTGGGAAGGGACGTGCCGATCGTGGCTGCGGCAGAGACGGACGGGGTGACGGACGGGGTGGCCGACTGGGTCTCCCGCTTCGCGGACGAGGTCATCGCCGAGGCGGATCGCCGCGCGCCGGGCAAGCCGATCGTCTGCGCGTCCGGGTTGAGCCCGTCGGGCCCGATCCACCTGGGCAACCTGCGTGAGGTGATGACGCCGCACCTGGTGGCCGACGAGATCCGCCGCCGTGGCCGCGACTGCGTCCACATCATCTCCTGGGACGACTACGACCGGTTCCGCAAGGTGCCCGCCGGCATCGACCCGTCGTGGTCGGAGCACATCGGCAAGCCGCTGACGGCGGTGCCGCCGCCCCCCGGCAGCCCGTACGCCTCATGGGCCGAGCACTTCATCGCCCCCATGAAGGCGGCGCTCGCGGAGCTGGGCATCGGGTTCCGGGGCATCAGCCAGACCGAGCAGTACACCTCGGGCGCCTACCGCGACCAGATCCTGTTCGCGATGCGCGAGCGGGCCAAGATCGACGCCGTGCTGGCGCGCTACCGCACCAAGGCCAAGCCGGCACCCGCGAAGAAGCAGCAGAAGCCCGTGGACGAGGCCGAGCTGGAGGCCGCGGCGGGTTCGGGTGCGGCCGACGAGGACGACGGCAGCACCGGCGCGGCGGGCTACTACCCGTACAAGCCCTACTGCACGGTGTGCGACCGCGACACCACCACCGTCACGGCCTACGACGACGGCACCACCGAGCTGACGTGGACGTGCAGCTACGGCCACGGCGACACGGTGAAGCTCTCGGAGTTCAACCACGGCAAGCTGGTCTGGAAGGTCGACTGGCCCATGCGGTGGGCCTACGAGGGCGTGATCTTCGAGCCGTCCGGCGTCGACCACTCCTCCCCCGGCTCGTCGTTCGTGGTCGGCGGGCAGATCGTGGCCGAGGTCTTCGGCGGCGTGCAGCCGATCGGCCCGATGTACGCGTTCGTCGGGATCAGCGGCATGGCCAAGATGTCGTCGTCGAAGGGCGCGGTGCCCACCCCGTCCGACGCGCTGGAGATCATGGAGGCGCCGCTGCTGCGCTGGCTCTACGCGCGGCGCCGGCCCAACCAGTCCTTCACCGTCGGGTTCGACCAGGCCATCCAGCGCCTCTACGACGAGTGGGACTCCCTCGAGCGACGCATCGCCGCGGGCACCGCGCAGCCCGCCGACCTCGCTGCGCACAGCCGCGCCGCCCGCACGGCCGAGCGGGAGCTGCCGGTCACGCCGCGCACGCTGCCGTTCGGCACGCTCGCCTCCGTCGTCGACGTCACCACCGGCGACGAGGAGCAGACGCTGCGGATCCTCGCCGAGCTCGACCCGCAGAACCCGGTCCGTGACCTCGACGAGGTTCGCCCGCGGCTGGACCGCGCGCAGTCGTGGATCACCACCCACGTCGATGCCGAGCAGCGCACCCAGGTGCGCGAGAGCCCCGACGCCGAGCTGCTCGCGTCGCTGGGCGACACCGAGCGTGACGCGCTGCGCATCCTGCTCGACGGCCTCGACGACCACTGGTCGCTCGACGGCCTCACCACGCTCGTCTACGCGGTGCCGAAGCTGCAGGCCGGGCTCACGGCCGACGCCCCGCCCACCCCGGAGCTGAAGGTGGCCCAGCGCACGTTCTTCGCGCTGCTCTACCGGCTGCTGGTCACGCGAGACACCGGCCCGCGGCTGCCCACGCTGCTGCTGGCCGTGGGCGCCGACCGGGTGCGGGCGCTGCTCACCGGCTGACGACCCCGTCGAGAACGTACTTCCCGTGATCCACAGCGGCTGATGATCACGGTAGGTACGTTCTCGACGGTCAGCGGGTGAAGGTGAACTCCACCGCATCGTGCACCGGCTGGTAACCGATGCGCGGGTAGAGCCGGTTGGCGGTCGGGTTGGCGAGGTCGGTGAACAGGACGACCCGATCGGCCCCGGCATCGCGCGCCCACTGCGACGCCGCCGCCGTGACGGCCGCCGCGTAGCCGTGGCCGCGGTGCTCGGGTGGGGTGTAGACCGGCCCGATCCGCGACATCCCGGCCGACGGCCGCCGGGCCGACGCCTGCGCCACCACCTCGCCGTCGACCTCCCACAGCAGCTCACCGGCCCCGCCCCGCAGCGCCCGCTCCACGGTGTGACGCGGGCTGATCGTGCCCTCCCAGCCGTGCGGGCTCGCCTCCTCGGCGAACGCATGGCGCCAGCCACCGAGCACGTCGAGATCCGCGGCATCGGCCACCCGCGCCGCCCCGGGCACGCCCGCGGGTGGCACGAGCGTGTCGAGGGCGAACAGGCGCTGCCGCATCGCGACGTCCGTGGCGCCGCCGCGCGCGGCGTACGCCGCCGCGATCGCCTCCGCCTCGGCGACGGGACCCGACACCCCCGGCAGCTCCGGGTCGATCTCGGCGAGCGCGGCCACCACCGTCTCCGCGTGCTCCACCGGGACCGCCGACCCCATCGCGGCCCGGCCAGGGCTGCGCAGGACCGCCCCGACGACGCCGCCGGCGTCCTGCAGCGTCAGCCGCACGGCCATCTCGTCACCGGTACCGAGGTGGCCGTCCAGCACCGTGATCGTGACGGTGTGGCGCAGCGGGTCGGCGGCCAGCAGGGGCATCACGAGCTGCGCGAACGCGGCCGTGTCGTCATGCGCGACGATCTCCATCGCGCCACGGTAGAACGCGGGTGCGGTCAGAGGACAGGCAAATACGTGGCCAGCTCGTAGGGGGTGACCTGGCGCCGGTAGCCGTCCCACTCCGCCCGCTTGTTGCGCAGGAAGAAGTCGAAGACGTGCTCGCCGAGGATCTCGGCCACCAGTTCCGAGTGCTCCATCGCGGCGAGCGCCTCGGTCAGGTTCTGGGGCAGCGACTCGTAGCCCATGGCGCGGCGCTCGGTCTCGGTGAGCGACCAGACGTCGTCCTCGGTGGGGGCGCCCAGCTCGTAGCCCTTCGCCACGCCCTGCAGCCCGGCGCCGAGGATCACGGCGAACGCGAGGTAGGGGTTGCAGGCGGTGTCGAGCGTGCGGATCTCGACCCGGCGCGTGGAGGCCTTGCCCGGCGAGTACATCGGCACGCGCGCCAGCGCGGAGCGGTTGGCGTGGCCCCACGAGACGGCCGTGGGTGCCTCGCCGCCGGTGATGAGGCGCTTGTAGGAGTTGACCCACTGGTTGGTGACGGCGCTGATCTCGCGCGCGTGGCGCAGCACCCCGGCGACGAACGACTTGCCGGTGTCGGAGAGCTCGTAGGGGTCGTTCGGGTCGTGGAAGGCGTTGCGGTCGCCCTCGAACAGCGAGAAGTGGGTGTGCATCGCCGAGCCGGGGTGCGCCGAGAACGGCTTGGGCATGAACGACGCCTTGACGCCCTGGGTGATCGCGACCTCCTTCACCACGTACCGGAAGGTCATGATGTTGTCGGCCATCGTGAGCGCGTCGGCATAGCGCAGGTCGATCTCCTGCTGGCCGGGGCCGCCCTCGTGGTGGCTGAACTCGACGGAGATGCCCATCGACTCCAGCGTCTCGATGGCGTTGCGCCGGAAGTGCGGTGCGACGTCGTGGCTGGCCTGGTCGAAGTAGCCGCCGTTGTCGGCGGGGGTGGGCGGCGTGCCGTCGGCCGGCAGGTCGCGCAGCAGGTAGAACTCGATCTCGGGGTGGACGTAGCAGGTGAAACCGGCCTCGGCGGCCTTGGACAGCGCGCGGCGCAGCACGTGGCGCGGGTCGGCCCATGACGGCGAGCCGTCGGGCATCGCGATGTCGCAGAACATGCGCGCCGAGTAGTGGTCGCCGGTGCCCGACTCCCACGGCAGCACCTGGAACGTGGACGGGTCGGGCTTCGCGACCATGTCGGATTCGTAGACGCGCGCGAACCCCTCGATGGCCGACCCGTCGAACCCGATGCCCTCCGCGAACGCCCCCTCCAGCTCCGCCGGGGCGACGGCGACGGACTTCAGGTAGCCGAGCACATCCGTGAACCACAGCCGCACGAACCGGATGTCACGTTCCTCGAGCGTGCGGAGCACGAACTCTTGCTGGCGGTCCATGCGGGCGAGCCTAGGAACGTCGCGTTACGGTCATGTTTCGGCCCTGATCAGGATGGGTGTGGCCCCGCTCTCGATCGTGTGAAACCCGCGTTCAGGCGGCGCAGCGCAACCCGGCGGGGGGCTCCTTGAGGTCGATCAGATAGGCGTTGACGGCGTCGTCGACGCAGGCCTTGCCCTGCAGCGCGACGGTGTGCTGGGTGCCCTCGTAGGTGATCAGCCCGCCGCCGAGCGCCTTCGCGAGGTCCACGCCTGCCTGGTACGGCGTGGCGGGATCACCGGTGGTCGACACCACGAGCGTCGGCGGCAGGCCCTGCGGGTGCGGCACGTGCGGCTGGCTCGTGGGCGGCACCGGCCAGAACGCGCACTGGTCCAGCGCCGCGACCGCGCCCCGGCCGCTGTCGCGGAACGGTGCGGCCGCGTTGGCCTTCTCCTGCAGGTCCTTCGCCACCGCGCGATCGGTGATGCGTTCCTCGTCGACGCAGCTGATCGAGACGAACGCCTCGTTGCTGTTGCCGTAGACGCCGTCCTGGCCGCGGTCGTAGTACAGGTCGGCCAGCGCCATCAGGATCCTGCCGTCGCCGGTGGCCAGTCCCGAGATGCCGCGCGAGAGCACCGGCCAGAAGTCCTTGGCGTACAGCGCCTGGATGGTGCCGGTGACGGCGTCGGAGTAGGACAGCGAGCGGTTGCCCACCGCGAGGGGCTTGTCGATCAGCGGGCGCGACAGCGCCTGGAACGCGGCCGTCGCCTTCGCCGGATCGGTGCCCAGCGGACAGTTGGCCTGCTTGGCGCAGTCGGCGGCGTAGGCGTCGAACGCCTGCTGGAAACCCGCGTTCTGCTTGACGGTGCGGTCGATCGTCGTCTCGGTCGGGTCGAGCGCGCCGTCGAGCACGAGCGCGCGGACGTTCTGGGGGAACGCCTCGGCGTACTCCGACCCGATCCGCGTGCCGTAGGAGAACCCGACGTAGCTCAGCTTCTGGTCCCCGAGCACGGCGCGCAGGATGTCGACGTCCTTGACGACGTCGCGCGTGCCGACGTTGGCCAGCACCTCGGTGCCCCCCGAGCGCTCCACGCAGTGCTGGTCGTAGTCCTTGGCCTCCTGCTCGGTCTTCGCGACACCGGCCGGGGACGGGTCGACGTCGTCCTGGGTGCGCTCCACGGCCCACTCGGCGTCGTTGAGACAGTCGATCGTCGGCGTGCTCGCGCCCACGCCGCGCGGGTCGAACCCGACGAGGTCGAAGCGCTGCGCCAGCGGACCGGCGGCCAGGCCCGGTGAGAGCGACGTGACCAACGACATCCCGGAACCGCCCGGTCCACCGGGGTTGAACAGCAGCGATCCGATCTTCTGACCGGTCGCCTTCTGCCGCAGCACCCCGATCTGCGCCGTCTTCCCGGTCGGTGTCGCGTAGTCCAGCGGGACGGTCAGCTTGGCGCAGTCGAACTTCGCGTCGGCGTAGGCCTGCTTGTCGTTCTCGCTCAGGGCGAAGGGCTCGCACGGCCCCCACGACAGCTTCTGGCTGTAGAAGCTCTGCAGATCCGGCGGCGCCGCACCACCTCCCGCACCGGCCACCGTGGGCTGGGAGCAGGACACCACCACCGCAGCGGCGGAGCAGAGGGCCACGACGAGGGCACGCGTTCCGCGGGGAGCCGACACGCACCCAGCATGCCAGCGCAACAGGATTCGGCATCTCGTGCACGACCGGTGGGTCCCCCCTTCGGGTGAGGTCCGGGCTCCGCGTGAGCACCGTCGCAGGAGCGGCTCCGGCGCGGGCCGCCATGATGGGCGCATGCCGCAGCTGCGACTCGCACTCGCCCAGGTCAACTCGACGGTCGGCGACCTCGCCGGCAACGCCGCGATCGTCCTCGACCGGTGCCGTGCCGCCGCGGCGGCCGGTGCCGAGGTGGTGGCGCTGCCCGAGATGGTGCTCACCGGCTACCCGGTGGAGGACCTGGCGCTGCGGGAGTCCTTCGCCGTCGCGTCCCGGCGCGCGCTGGACGCGCTGCCCGCGCAGCTCGTCGAGGCCGGACTCGGTGAGCTGCTCGTGGTGGTGGGGTACCTGGACCTCGACGACGCCGGGCCCCGCAACGCCGCGGCCCTGATCCAGCGCGGCCAGGTCGTGGACCGCTACTTCAAGCACCACCTGCCCAACTACGGTGTGTTCGACGAGTTCCGCTACTTCTCCCCCGGCTCGGTGCTGCCCGTCGTCCGCATGCACGGCCTCGACATCGGCGTGGTGATCTGCGAGGACATCTGGCAGGACGGTGGGCCCGTCGCCGCCTACGGCGAACTCGGGCTGGACCTGCTGCTGTGCCTCAACGGCTCGCCCTACGAGCGGGCCAAGGACGACACGCGCGGGGCGCTGGTGGCCCGCAAGGCCCGGGAGGCGGGGGCGCCGATGGCCTACGTCAACCTGGTCGGCGGGCAGGACGAGCTGGTCTTCGACGGCGACTCGATGGTCGTCGACGAGCACGGCACCCTGCTCGCGCGGGCCCCGCAGTTCGTGGAGCACCTGCTGGTCCTGGACCTGGACCTGCCCGGTGGCCGGGCCCGCGCCGGCACCGTCGCGGGTTTCGAGGTGCACCACCACGAGCTGACGGCCGTCGCTCCCGCGAAGCCCACGCTCGCGCCGCCCGCCAACTACGACCCACTGCCCGACGAGGCCGAGGTGTGGTGGGCGCTGCGCACCGGGCTGGGCGACTACGTCCGCAAGAACGGCTTCCGGTCGGTGGTGCTCGGGCTCTCGGGCGGCATCGACTCGGCCGTGGTCGCGGCCATCGCCGTCGACGCGCTGGGGGCCGATGCCGTGTACGGCGTGTCGATGCCGTCGAAGTACTCCTCGGAGCACTCCCGGGGCGACGCGGCCGACATGGCCGAGCGCACCGGGCTGCACTACAGCACCCAGGCGATCGGCGAGATGGTGGAGGCGTTCGTGGGGCAGCTCGGGCTCACCGGGCTCGCGGAGGAGAACGTGCAGGCCCGCTGCCGCGGCGTCACGCTGATGGCGCTGTCGAACTCCGACGGGCACCTCGTGCTCGCCACCGGCAACAAGACCGAGCTGGCCGTGGGCTACTCCACCATCTACGGCGATGCCGTCGGCGGCTTCGCGCCGATCAAGGACGTGCCCAAGACGCTGGTCTGGCGGCTCGCGCGGTGGCGCAACGAGCAGGCAGAGAAGGACGGGCAGATCGCGCCGATCCCGCCCAACTCGATCGAGAAGCCGCCCTCTGCCGAGCTGCGGCCCGGCCAGCTCGACAGCGACTCGCTGCCCGACTACGTCCTGCTCGACGCCGTGCTCGACGACTACGTGGAGAGCGACCGCGGCTTCGACGACCTGGTGGAGGCCGGTTTCGAGGCCGAGACGATCGAGGACATCGTGCGGCTGGTGGACCGGGCCGAGTACAAGCGCCGCCAGTACCCGCCGGGCACCAAGATCACGGTGAAGGGCTTCGGCCGCGACCGCAGGCTGCCGATCACCAACACCTGGCGGGAGAAGCGGCCGTAGCCGGTTCGCCCGACCCACCCCCGTTGCAACTGCACCGGACGCCCCGCCCTGTCCCGTTGCGCGCCGGGCGGGTGATCAACGCCCACAGGTTCCGGTTGGATCATGAGCCAGTGCGCGCTCGAGCGCCGGCAGATCGAAGCTCTTCACTCGACTCTCATCCACGGGCCTCCGCGGAGGCATGTCGAGAACGGGCCGGCGGCTCCGTCACAGAGACAGATGCGGCCACCACGGCCGCAGCGGATGAGGAGAAGCCATGCGAAAGCTCATAGTCCAGCAGTGGGTCACGGTCGACAACATCGCCGCGGAGGAGGACGGTGGCCTCAGCTTCGTGTCGGGGGAACCGTTCGACGACGAGATCACCGAGGACCCCTTCCAGAACAGCGTGATGGGCTTCATCGACTCGGTCGACACGATGATTCTCGGCGCCAACACCTACAACCAGTCCAAGGGCTACTGGCCGTACGCCGACGACCAGGGCGAGTACGGCAAGAAGCTGAACAGCCTCACCAAGTTCGTCGCCTCGTCGAAGCTGGACGAAGCCCCGTGGGGCGACCACCCGGCTGCGACCGTCACCCGCGACCCGGCGGCCACCATCCGGGAGCTGAAGGAGCAGAGCGGCAAGGACATCTGGCTGTGGGGCAGCTTGGAACTGATGCGCTCGCTGCTGGCCGCCGGCCTCGTGGACGAAGTTCAGATGCGGGTCTGCCCGACCACGCGCGGTAGGGGAACGCGCGTCTTCGAGGATCGGCAGGACCTGAAGCTGGTCGAGGGCACCTCGTTCGACAACGGAGTAGTGCTGCTGCGCTACGAGATCAAGTAGGAAGCGAGGAGGACTTTCCGGCAGCCTCTAGCCGCGATGATCGAGTGCGGGAGCAGCCACTCAGAGCGGCGTCGGCTCGATCCGCGTCACGGTGGCGTCGTCGGCGTTGAGGAACCACAGCACGCCGTCGATCTCCTGGCTGTCACCGGCGCCCTTGCCGATGCCGGAGATCGGTCCGCCCAGCGGCGAGCGCAGGTCGGGCGCCAGCCTGCGGATCTCGTTGCGGTCGGTGTCGATGATCCACACCGCGTTGGCGCCCGGGGTGACCCCGGACGCCCCGTCGAGCTTCACGAGGTCGGCGGCGGTCAGGTCGGTGGCGCCCTGCACCGCCATGCCCGCCGAGCCCGCGACGTAGATCCGCCCGCCGGCCGCCTCGACCGCACCGATC
This sequence comes from Pseudonocardia sp. GCM10023141, assembly GCF_042653605.1. Lineage (NCBI taxonomy): Bacteria > Bacillati > Actinomycetota > Actinomycetes > Pseudonocardiales > Pseudonocardiaceae > Pseudonocardia > Pseudonocardia sp. GCM10023141. The sequence goes on along the minus strand of NZ_JBHSIR010000082.1, from coordinate 107,254 downwards.
CCGTTGGGGAGGTTGTGCGGCGCGCCGACCACCGCGCGGGTGGTGGCGTCGATCGTGCTCAGCGTGTTGTCGGTCTGGTTGACCACGTAGATCATGTTGCCGTCGATCGACATCGGCCCCGGCCGGTGCCCGACCGGGATCAGCTCGCCCGTCCACTGGCCCGTGGTCATGTCGATGCGCCCGACCGCGTCCTTGTCCGGCAGCGTGAGCCACAGCGAGCCGTTCGCCTGGCCGATCCGGCTGATCTGCTGCTCGGTGCGGATGAGCTCGCCCGCCGTGCCCGACGCGACGTCCACCGGCGTGATCGCGGAGGAGTAGTTCCACACCCAGGCCTTCCCCGCCCCGATCACGACCTGGTTCGGGGCGCCGCCCACCGGGAGGTCCGTGCTGGTGCCGGTGGTCGGGTCGATGCGTGAGATCGAGCCGGCACCCGGGTTCGCCGTCCACAGGAAGCCGGAGCCGCCCGTGAGCTGGTAGGCGCCCGCGCCCACCTTGATCGGCGTGCCCACCACCCGACCGGCCGCGGGCGCCGCCGGATCAGGCTGCGCCGTAGGGGTGGGGGCCGGGCCCGGCGCCGCGCCCGTCAGCGTCGGGACGACGAACACCGCGCCGACCACGACGGCCGCGACCACCGCCGCACCGCCGACCCACCACCACCGCCGGGACCGCCCGGCCGGTGCCGCCTGCGGGCCGGACGGATGTTGCGGCGGACGCGACGCAGCCGGTGGCGGTGGGTACGGGGCCGATGGGTGCGAGGTGGGCGGGGCCGGGGTGACGGGCGGCTTCAGCTGCGACGCCGACGCCGGCGGCGCCCAGCCCACCGGCAGCCCGGCGGCGGCCGCGACCGCGGCCCGCCCGAACTCGCCCGCGGTGGCGAACCGGTCAGCCGGACGCTTGGCGAGCGCGCGGGCGAGCACGGCGTCCAGCGGCCCGGTGAGCGCCGGCACCACCTGCCCCGGCGTCGGTGCCAGCACGTGCAGGTGGGCGTACATCCGCGCCGCGGTGGTGTCGCGCGGGAACGGCACGCGCCCGGTCAGCGCCTGGAACAGCACGCAGCCCAGCGAGTAGACGTCGGCCCGGCCGTCGACGTCGTGGCCCTCGAGCTGTTCCGGGGAGATGTAGTCGAGCGACCCGACGACAAGTCCGGTCTGGGTGATCGCGTTGCCGGCGAGTTCCTTGCTGATGCCGAAGTCGGTGAGGTAGGCGTGCCAGCGCCCGGCGGGCCGGGTGACCAGGATGTTGGCCGGTTTGACGTCGCGGTGCACGAGCCCGCGCGCGTGCGCTGCGTCCAGCGCGCCCGCCACCTGGGCCACGATCTCCGCGGCGTCGCGGGGCTCCAGCCGGCCCTTCTCGTCGATCATGGCGGCGAGGTCGACACCGTCGACGTAGCGCATGGTGAGGTACAGGTAGCCGTCGTCCTCACCGGCGTGATGGATGGGGACGACGTGCGGATGGTCCAGTGCGGCCGCGAGGCGGGCCTCGCGCCGGAAGCGCTCCCGGAACTCGGGGTCGCCTGCCAGCTCCGGGCTGACGACCTTCATCGCGACCGTGCGATTGAGGGCCAGCTGGTGGGCCTTGTAGACGACGCCCATGCCCCCGCGTCCGGCCACGGCATCGATACGGAGGCCGCCGACCACGGCGCCGACGTCCAGCACGGTCACCCGACCAGTATCACGCCACCGTCGTGTGAACCTCGTCCCAGGACCCGTGTCGTGACTCATCGGCAATGTCACGCTGTGCTCATCAGCCACCTGATGACCCGGGGACCCGTTGTGGCGGGCCTCGAGGGAGGAAGGACGAGGATGTCCGAATCAGAGGTCACTCCGGCCACCGAGGTCGCGCCGCCGTACCGCTCGGGGCCGCTCGCCCCGGCAGCCGGCAGGCCCAAGCGGGTGCGCATCCAGCACCTGCGCGAGCTCAAGGAGCGCGGCGAACGCTGGCCGATGCTCACGGCCTACGACATGTACTCCGCGGAGATCTTCGACGAGGCCGGCATCCCGGTGCTGCTCGTCGGCGACTCCGCCGCCAACAACGTGCTCGGCTACGGCACCACGCTGCCCATCACGGTCGACGAGATGCTGCCGCTGGTCCGGGCCGTCACCCAGGCCACGCACACCGCGTTGGTGGTGGCGGACCTGCCGTTCGGCAGCTACCAGATCGGCCCCGAGCAGGCGCTCACCACCTCCTTCCGGTTCATGAAGGAGGCCGGCGCGCACGCCGTCAAGCTCGAGGGCGGCGCACGGTTCGTGCCGCAGGTGGAGGCGCTGACCGGGTCCGGCGTCCCGGTGATGGCCCACCTCGGGTTCACGCCGCAGAGCGAGCACACGCTGGGCGGCTACCGGATCCAGGGCCGCGGCGGCGGTCGCGAGCAGCTGATCGAGGACGCCATCGCCCTGCAGAACGCCGGCGCGTTCGCGGTGGTGCTGGAGATGGTGCCCGCCGAGGTCGCCAAGCAGGTCACGGCCGAGCTGGTGATCCCGACGGTCGGCATCGGCGCCGGGCCCGACACCGATGCGCAGGTGCTGGTCTGGTCGGACATGGCCGGGATGAACCGGGGTCGCAAGCCGCGGTTCGTCAAGCAGTACGCCGACCTGGGCAACGTCCTGCTGGATGCGGCCAGGCGGTTCGGCGACGACGTGCGCGGCGGCAGCTACCCGGACGCCGAGCACTCGTACCAGTAGACCTCCCGCACGGGTGCGGCTATGTCAGCCGTGCCCGTGCGGTGAGCCTGCCCCGCTCAGTGCGAGCCGCACAGGCCCGCCACCCGCTCGCCCGCCGCGTAGCGCGCCACCATCTCTTCCGCCGGGCACTGCCGGGCGGCCCAACGGGCACGCAGCGAGCCGAGCCGGTCCAGGTCGGCCGGACGGCCCGCCAGTGCCGCTGCGGCGGCGTCGAGCAGTTCGCCCGTGCCGGCGTGCACCGCGTCGTCGCGCAGCCCGACGCGGGCCACCTGCTGGTGCAGCGCCGCGTCGGGCGTGGTGCGCCTGCCCGGCAGGGTGGTGTCGAGCACCAGTCCGGTGAGGAGGCTGAGCAGCTCGCCGTAGAGCTCGGGGTCCGGGCAGGCGTCGAACGCCTTGAACTCGATGCGCCCGATCTCCGCCGCCAGCCGCGCCTCCTGGGTGAGCGAGGGATCCGCCTCGATCTGGGGGTCGTCGGGACCGAGGAAGACCAGCGCGGCCGGGCGGGCACCGGTGCGCTCGAACGTGCGGGCCGACAGCCCGTCCCACACGGCGCCGTCGCGGAACGGCGACGAGAACGACAGCGGCACCAGCCACGGGCTGTAGTGCGTGAGCTTGCGGCCGACGTCGACGAGCTCGGCGGCGTCCATGTCGGCGGCGGACAGGTTCAGGTCGGGCCCGTAGGTGACCATGTGGAGGTGGGCCGTGCGCTCCTCCGGCGAGCCCATCCGGTGCCCGTGCTCCCACGCGTTGAGCGGCGGCTCGATCACGTACGCCGAGCGCAGCGGGTTGAACCCGACCACGGTTGTGCCCAGCCCGCGGATGGCGAGCTCGGCGTCGAGCGCCTTCTGGTCGGCCTGCAGCGCGGCGACCGCACCTTCGACGGAGTGGTGGATGCGGGTGCGGATCTCGAGGCCCTTGGGATCGCAGCGCAGCAGCCCGCCGGCGCCGTCGAAGCGCTCGTAGCCCTCGACGTACCAGCGCTTGCGCTTGATCCCCTGGTCGCCGACCCGCAGATCGGGGTAGTCGGCCGGATCTTCGGGCAGCACATCGACCACGGCCTGCAAATCCTCGAACGCGAGGCTGGTGAAGTCGGCGAACGTGCCGTCCCGCCGGGTCACCGCCATTTCGTGCTCGAGGCCGTAGCGGAAGGCGCGCACGGACACGTTCGACTCCTCGAAAGATGGGGGAGGGGCGCAAACCCGACAGAGTGAGGGTAGCCTTATCTCATCACGGAGCCGGGAGGTATCGGGTGAGCGGCCACGACCCGCTGATGCTAGTGCGCGACAGGCGTTCGCGGCCTGGATTGTGCGAACCCGCGCCCGATCGAGCCCAGCTGCGGGAGCTGCTCCTCGCCGCCGGCTCCGCGCCCGATCACGGACGGCTGCGGCCGTGGCGGTTCATCGCGATCGAGGGCGCGTCGCTGGGCCCGCTCGGCGATGCCTTCGCCTCCGCGCACGCCGAGCGCGACCCCGCGGCCACCGACGTCGAGCTGGGACGCAGCCGGTCCAAGCCGTTGCGCGCGCCGCTGATCGTCGTGGTGGTGGCGTGCCCGCGCGAGCACCCGAAGGTGCCGGCGTGGGAGCAGCGGGCCGCAGCGGTCTGCGCCGCGCACGGGCTCACGCTCGCCGCCCACGCCGTCGGGTTCGGGGCGATGTGGCGCACCGGCTGGTACGGCGACGCCCCGAAGGTCCGCGCCCACCTGGGCCTGCTGGACACCGAGGACGTCACGGGCTGGATCTACCTGGGCACGCCGCGCGGCAACCCACCCCCGCCCCGCCCCGCGGAGGAACCCCCCGTCACCTGGCTCGACTAGCCCACCCGCCCGTCGAGAACGACGTTGCCATGATCAAAAGCCCTGTTCGATCATGGCAACGTCGTTCTCGACGGTCAGGCCGTGGTGAACAGGACCCGGCCGGTGGCGGGGTCGGCCTCGGTCAGCCGCACCCGGACCGTGGCGCCCGCCTTCAGCGCGCCGGTGCAGCGGGCCAGCACTGGCGGCTCGTGCACGTAGATCTCGCCGGGGTCGCCCTCGCGGGGCGGCTCACGCAGCACCACCGCGTCGAACTCCTGCCCGATGCGCGTCGCGAGCAGCACCGCCTCCGTGCGGTCGACGCATGCGCGGTCCACCTGCCCGGCCAGCGCATCGGACGTGGCCATCACTTCGGGCAGGGTCGGCAGCGCCGCCAGCAGCCACGCCGGCACCTCGAGGCCCGCGGTGACGGCGAGGCAGACCTCCGTGCCGAAACGGTCGACGAGCCGCCGCAGCGGCGCGGTGACGTGCGAGTACGGCCCACCGACTCCCCCGTGCCCGGGGTCCGCGGGCGGCGGCGTGCCCGTCGCGGTGTCGAACCAGGCGTACCCGGCGCCGCGCAGCAGCGTGGTGGCCGCCCGGCGCATCGCGAGCGTCGCCGGGGTGTCGACCGGCAGCCCGGCGAGCATCTCGGCGGGGCTCGCGCCGTGCGGCCACGCGACGCCGAGTACGCGCGCGGTGTGGCGCAGCTGGTCGACGGCCGCCTGCTCGGGTGCGGGCAGCGTCCGCAGCAGTCCGACGCCCGCCTCGAGCATGATCGCAGCCGCCGACATGCCGGTCAGCAGCGAGATCTCGGCGTTCCACGCCTCCACGTCCAGGCGCTTGCGGACCTGGACGGTCCAGCCGCCCGCCCCGTCGGGCACAACCTCCTGCTCGGGCAGCTCCAGCTCGATCGCACCGCGCTTGATGGCCACGGCGTGGCGCAGGCGGCCGAGGTCGGGCAGCGCCGCGATCGCCGCGTGCACCCGCCCGGCGTCCACGTCGGCCTGCACGCCCGCGTAGTCCAGCCGGGCGCGTGACCGCACCACGGCCCGTCGCACGTCGACGGCGACGCGCTCCCCCGCGGCGTCGACGTCGATCGTCCAGAGCACCGCGGCCCGGTCCACCCCGGGCAGCAGGCTCGACGCGTCGGCCGAGAGCACCGGCGGGTGCAGGGGGGTGGACCCGTCGGGCAGGTAGATGGTCTGGCCGCGGCGACGCACCTCCGCGTCCAGCACGCCGTCGGGTACGACGACGGCGCCGAGGTCGGCGATGGCGTAGTGCACGCGGAACCCGTCGCCGCGCCGGACGATCCCGACGGCCTGGTCGAGATCCATCGACCCGGGCGGGTCGATGGTCACCAGCTCGACGTCGGTGGCGTCGACGCGATCGGGGCCCGCGGCCACCGGCAGGGCCGCCACGCGGGCCGCCTCGGCGAGTACGTCGGGCGGGAACTGCGCCGACAGGTCGAACTCCGCGCGAACGGCATCGAAGTCCGGCTCGGCGAGTTCGGCAGGGCGCGCCTCGGTGTGCACGGCGGCGAGCCTTTCACGCCGGGTGGGGTCGCGCCCCGCCGGACGCGCCCGCGGGGAACCGTCCCGAGGGAACGTCAGAGCCAGCGCGGGACGATCGGCAGCGTGCGGCCCGCGTTGCAGCGCAGCTCCCGCCCCCGCGAACGGCCGAGCAACCATGCCGCCAGTTCCGGGGCGGTGCCCGTGACGACCGACGCCCCGTCCGGACCGCCGACCGTCCAGGTGCCGGTGGCGGCTTCGAGCCGCAGCGACGGGCACCCCGGCTTGCTGCTCAGTGCCGCCGCGACCTCGGTCAGCAGCTCGGTGAGCATCGGCGTGGGCAGGTCGGCGAAGCTGGCACCGACGTCCAGGTCGATGGCGTGGATCCACATCTCCCTGGCGCGCAGCCACGGGATGTCGATGGCCGGGAACTCCACCCCCTGCGGGTTGGCGACCTGCACCGCCCACGCCTGCGCCGGCATCTCCCTGACCACCTTGGCGAGCCGGTCGGAGGAGGAGATGACGTCCTCCCGGATCGTCGCCGGGGCGCGCAGTGCCCCGGCGGTGATGTCGGCGTCACGCTGCTCGACGCTCGCGTAGGCCGGGGTCGGCGTCCCGGTCCGCGCCCACGTCAACAGGTTGATCATGCCGTCGGCCTGCAGCGCGACGTGGCTCAGCACGTGTGCACGGCTCCAGCCCGGCAACGCGGACGGGGCGACGAACGCGTCGTCGCCCATCCGCGCCATGAGGCCGCGCAGGTGCGCCGCCCCGTCCCCGCCCCAAGCAAGTGTCGTGGTCAGTGACCGCGTCACCGCTTCTCCGAGCGCGCGGCGTTGCGCAGCTCCCCGACACCCGCGACGGTGGTGACGACGGTGGCCCCGTCGGTGAGGTAGCGCGGGGGCTTGCGGGCGTGCCCGACACCACCCGGCGTGCCGGTGGCGATGACGTCGCCCGGGTTGAGCGTGATGATCGCGGACAGGTAGACGATCAGGTCGACCGGGCCGAAGACGAGCTCGGCGGTGCTGGAGTCCTGCATCGTCTCGCCGTCGAGGGTGGTGCTGATGGCCCAGCCGCCCTCGGGCAGCTCGTCGGGCGTGACCAGCCACGGTCCGAGCGGGGTGCTCGCCTCGAACGTCTTGCCCTGCAGGAACTGGGAGGTGCGGTTCTGGTAGTCGCGCACGCTGACGTCGTTGAGCACGCTGTAGCCGGCGATCGCGGCGGTGGCCTGCTCGGGCGTGGCGTGGCGGACGGAGCTGCCGATGACGACGACGAGCTCGGCCTCGTAGTCGACCTTGTCGGAGACCGACGGGAGCACGATGTCGTCGTAGGCACCCACCAGCGCGGGCGCGTACTTGGCGAACAGAGTGGGGTACTCGGGCAGGTCGTGGCCCATCTCGAGCACGTGGTCGCGGTAGTTCAGACCGACACAGATGATCTTCTCGGGGGAGGGGACGAGCGGCGCGTAGTCCAGCCCGGCCACGTCGTGCGTCGGCCCGGCGGCCGCAGCGGCCCGCTCGGCCCAGTCCGGGCGCTCCAGCAGCGCCCGCAGGTCGGCATCACCGGTCTCGACGGCCGTTCCGCCGCCCGCCTCGCCGCTGAGATCCACCCGGACCGCCCGGTTGCCCGCCGCGGTCCGGATCGTTGCCAGCCTCATCGCGTCTCCTCGCTCGTCACTGAGGCAGTGTCCTTCAGCCCTGGGCGCAACGCGAAGCGGGGGCGCCACCTGTTTTCGTGACGCCCCCCACGATCACGAGGAGAGCGAGGCGTACACGGCCTTCTCGAAGGAGGCATAGAGCGCAAGCGCCTCCGGCGGGACGAACGGGAGGAAGTTGCTGTAGATCGAGGCGCAGATCCCGGTGGTGGGGTCGACCCAGAAGTGGGTGTTGCACAGCCCCGCCCACGCGCCGCTGCCGGCCCGGCGCATGCCCGGGACGTCGTCGGTGTTGAGCAGCAGCCCGTAGCCCCACTTGTAGCCCGGCCCGGCGTTGAACTCGTGCGTCGACGTCGGGTCGGCGGTCGGGATGGCCTCCGGGAAGCTCAGGTCACCGATCTGGTTGGTGAACGCCGCGTCCACGGTCGACTGCTGCAGGATCCGGGTGCCGTCGAGCTCCCCGCCGCCCAGCAGCGCGCGCTGGAACTTGATGTAGTCGCGTGGCGTCGAGTACAGGCCGTGCCCGCCCGCGTAGTACTCGGGCTGCTGGTTCAGCTCGATCTCGCTCGCCGCCCAGGTGCCGTCCTCGCCCTTGAGGTGCACCGGCGTGGTGCTGCCCGACCACCCGTCCCGCAGCTGGAACTCCGTCTCGCCCATGCCCAGCGGGCCGGTGATGCCGTCCTTGACGGCGACGTCGAGCGTCACCCCGGACGTGGCCTCGACGACCTTGCCCAGCCAGTCGGTGTTGATGCCGTAGATGTAGCGCGTGCCGGGGTCGGCCAGCAGCGGCGCCGTGAAGATCACGTTGGCGCCGGCGAGCACGTTGGGGGTGCCCGTGGCGGCCTCCCACTTGACCAGGTCCTCGCTCCAGAACCAGTAGCCGAGCCCGCTGGTGTGCGTGACCAGCTGCTTGACCGTGGCCTGGCTCGCCGGTGCCCGCAGCCGCGGCGTGTCGCCGTCCCAGCCGTCGAGCACCTGCACGTCGGCGAACTCGGGGCAGTAGGACGCGATCGGGGCGTCGAGGTCGAGGGTGCCCTTCTCGACCTGCTGCAGCGCCGCGGTGGTGGCCACGATCTTCGTCATCGACATGATCCGGAAATGGGTGTCGACGCCGACCGGGTCGGCCGCACCCGCCACCCGGGGACCCGCCGCGCCCTCGTAGATCACGCCGTTGCGGTCGCCGACGATGGCGGCGACGTTCGGCACGTCACCGGCCTCTACCGCGGCGGACAGTACGTCGTCGATGGCGCTCACAGAGATCTCCACTTCATCCGGGGACAGCCCAGCACGACCACCCTTGCCCCCGCCCGTGGATGCGTCAACGCGCGGCGACAGATCATACTGGCCGAAGGGTCAGATCTCGCCGCCCGTCGCCGCGTCGGAGGCGCCCGCGCGGACCGGGAGGTCGGCGAAGACCGCGGGCGGCTCCCGCCACGGATCGGTGAGACGCCCGGCCTGCGCGTCCCGGATCGCCGACCAGACCCGCTGCGGGGTGCACGGGAGATCGATGTGCTTGATCCCCAGCGGGCGCAGGGCGTCGATGACGGCGTTCTGCACCGCCGGGGTGGCACCGACCGTCGCCGACTCGCCGATCCCCTTGGCCCCCAACGGGTTCATGTGCGTCGGGGTCTCGGTGTTGGACACCTCGTAGGTGAACAGGTCGGCCGCGCTGGGCATGCGGTAGTCGGCGAGGGTGGCCGTCAGCGGCTGACCCTCCGGGTCGTAGACGATCTCCTCGTACAGCGCCTGCGCCACACCCTGCGCGAGCCCGCCGTGCTGCTGGCCCGAGACCAGCAGCGGGTTGAGGATGCGCCCGCAGTCGTCGACGGCGATGTGGCGGCGCGGCGTGACCCGTCCGGTCTCGGTGTCGACCTCCACCACCGACACGTGCGCCCCGAACGGGAACGTGGCGCCCTCCTGGCGGAAGTCGATGCCCGCGTGCAGCTCCTCCCCCGCGCTCGCCACCTGCGCCCAGGTCAGGGTGATCGACGGGACGCCGGACACGCCGAACTCTCCGTCGGGGCTGAGTACGACGTCGTCGACGGCGGCCTCGAGCAGCTCCGCGGCGCGGCGGCGGGCCTGCTCCAGCACGTCGTCGGCGGCGGCGCGCACCGCGTTGCCGCCCATCTGCAGCGACCGGGACCCGCCGGTGCCGCCGCCGCGCGGGACGAGCGCCGTGTCCGACTGGACGAACCGGATCTTGTCCATCGGGATGCCGAGCCGGTCGCTGGTGAGCATCGCGAAGGCCGTCGGGTGGCCCTGGCCGTGACCGGAGGTGCCGGCGGAGATGGTGGCCGAGCCGTCGGCGTGCACGGTGACGGACCCGAACTCGGTGCCGCCCCCACCGGCGGTGATCTCGACGTAGACGCAGATGCCGATGCCCAGCTGCACCGGGTCGCCTGCCGCGCGGCGGGTGGCCTGCTCCTCGCGCAGCTTGTCGTAGTCGGCGATGCGCAGCGCCTCACGCAGGGGCAGGTCGTAGTCACCGACGTCGTACTGGGCACCCGCCAGCGTGGTGAAGGGGAAGGCGCCCGGGTCGATGAAGTTGCGCCTGCGGAGCTCGACCGGGTCGAGGCCGAGCTCGTCGGCCGCCATGTCCATGATCCGTTCGAGGTGCGCGGTGGCCTCGGGGCGACCGGCGCCGCGGAACGCCCCCATCGGCGTGGTGTTGGTGAGCGCGACGGCCGCGTCGAACCCGACCTTCGGGATGTCGTAGACGCCCTGGTTCATCACGTAGGTGGACCCGAACACCAGCCCGCCGCCGAAGCCGGCGTAGGCACCGGCGTCGGCGACGACCCGGGCCCGCATGCCGGTGATCTTCCCGGCCCTGGTGAGGCCGAGCTCGTAGTAGGCGACCTGGCCACGACCGTGCGGCATCGACACGAGGTTCTCCGAGCGCGTCTCCACCCAGGTCACCGGCCGGCCAAGGCTGCGCGCCACCCCGACCGCGACGGTGTGCTCGGCGATCATCCCGGCCTTGCCGCCGAACCCGCCGCCGACGTGCGGGGTGATGACGCGGACGCGCTCCTGCTCGTAGCCGAACAGCCGCGCCGCCTGCGCGCGGAACCCGTGCGGCATCTGGGTGGACGCCCAGATCGTGAGGTCGTCGTCGGGCACCACGCCGTCCGGCCCGGCGAAGCCGCCGGGCAGCACCGCGATCGCGTTGCCCTCCATCGGCATCACGGCGAGTCGCTGGTTGACCATGCGGGCCCGCACCACGACCTCGGCGTCGGCGAGTGCGTCGGCACTCTCGGCGCTGGTCGAGCGCATCCCGGCAGCCAGGTTGGTGCCCAGCTCGGGGAACTGCAGCGGGGCGTCCGGCTCGAGTGCCGCCTCCATGTCGACGGCGGCCGGCAGTGGGTCGTAGTCGACCTCCACCAGCTCCGTGGCGTCCACCGCGGCGGCCTTGGTCTCGGCGACGACGACGGCCACCGGATCGCCGACGAAACGCACGGTGTCCGACGCGAGCGGCGGACGGGGCAGGTCCTCATTGATGATCATGAGTCCGTGATGTGCCGGCAGGTCCAGGTCCGCCGCCGTGAACACCGCGACCACACCAGGGGCAGCGGCGGCCGCTGCCGTCTCGATGCCGATGACGCGGCCGTGGGCCAGCGGGGAACGGACGAACGCGAGGTGCAGCACGCCGTCGAGCGCGAGGTTGCCGACGTAGGTGCTGGCTCCGGTGATCAGGTCGAGGTCTTCGACCCGGCGGACGGAGGTACCGAGAATCGATCCAGCCATGTGATGACCCTACGTCCTCCGCCGCATTATCTGGAGGGTCCTCCGCCACGTTCCGTCAGGCGTGTCGGCGACCTGTCGCCCTGCCAGCGGTTGACGGGATCGGTACGGCCGGGGAGGGTCTCCATCCGGAGACCTCGCGCACCCGGCTCGGCCGGTACGGCGCGAACCCCGGGGGGTCGGACTGGTCGGGGGCCGGTCCGGCCTCCCGACCCCGGGCCCGTTCTGTAGCGTCACCCCTGTGCCCGAGTTCCACCACACCGAAGTACTCCCGCTCGGCCCGGACGAGACCGAGTACCGCCGCCTCGAACTGACGCCCGGCTCGGTCGTCGAGGCCGCGGGCCGCACGTTCCTCGAGGTCGATCCCGCCACGATCACCGCACTCGTGCGCGAGGCCGTGCACGACATCCAGCACCTGCTCCGGCCGGGGCACCTCGCCCAGCTGCGTGCGATCATCGACGACCCCGAGGCGTCGCCCAACGACCGCTTCGTGGCCACCGACCTGCTGCGCAACGCGTGCGTCGCGGCAGGCGGGGTGCTGCCGATGTGCCAGGACACCGGCACCGCCATCGTCGTCGGCAAGCGCACCGAGACCGTTCTGACCGGCGGCAACGACGAGGAAGCCATCTCGCGCGGCATCTTCGAGGCCTACGACCAGCTCAACCTGCGCTACTCGCAGATGGCGCCCACCTCGTTCTGGGACGAGCGCAACACCGGCACCAACCTGCCCGCGCAGGTGGAGCTGTACTCGGTGCCCGGGCAGCAGCCCAAGTACGAGCTGCTGGTGATGGCCAAGGGCGGTGGCTCGGCCAACAAGACCTTCCTCTACCAGGAGACGAAGGCGCTGCTCAACCCGAAGAAGCTCGCCGCGTTCCTCGACGAGAAGCTGCGCTCGCTCGGCACCGCGGCCTGCCCGCCCTACCACCTCGCGATCGTCGTCGGCGGCATGTCGGCGGAGTTCACGTTGAAGGTCGCGAAGCTCGCCTCGGCGCGCTACCTCGACAACCTCCCCGCCGAGGGCTCGGCGATCGGTCACGCCTTCCGTGACCGCGACCTCGAGCAGCAGGTGCTGGAGCTGACCCGCCAGTTCGGGATCGGCGCCCAGTTCGGCGGCAAGTACTTCTGCCACGACGTGCGCGTGATCCGGCTGCCCCGCCACGGCGCCTCGCTGCCCGTCGGCATCGCGGTCTCCTGCTCTGCCGACCGGCAGGCCAAGGCCAAGATCACCCCCGACGGCGTGTTCCTGGAGCAGCTCGAGCGCGACCCCGCCCGGTTCCTCCCGGAGACCTCGTCGGAGGACCTGCCGGAGGAGGTCGTGCAGGTGGACCTCAACCGCCCGATGGAGCAGATCCGCCACCAGCTCTCCCAGCTGCCGGTGAAGACCCGCGTGTCCCTGACCGGCCCGCTGGTCGTGGCCCGCGACATCGCCCACGCCAAGATCGCCGAGCGGCTCGACGCGGGTGAGGAGATGCCGCAGTACCTGCGCGACCACCCCGTCTACTACGCTGGGCCGGCCAAGACACCCGCCGGCTACGCGTCCGGCTCGTTCGGGCCGACCACCGCCGGGCGCATGGACTCCTACGTGGAGCAGTTCCAGGAGGCCGGCGGCTCGCTGGTCATGCTCGCCAAGGGCAATCGCTCCCAGCAGGTCACCACCTCCTGCGCCGCGCACGGCGGCTTCTACCTGGGCTCCATCGGCGGTCCGGCCGCCCGGCTGGCCCAGGACTGCATCCGCAAGGTCGAGGTGCTCGAGTACCCCGAGCTCGGGATGGAAGCGGTCTGGAAGATCGAGGTGGAGGACTTCCCCGCCTTCGTCGTGGTGGACGACAAGGGCAACGACTTCTTCGCCGAGGTCAGCCTCCCGACGCTGCAGGTCAGCTTCCACCGCTGAGCGGCCGGGCGCGACCGAGCGCTCACTCGGCGACGAAATCCACGCGCACCGACGGCGGGACCGAGACGCTGTTGTCGCCGGAGGCCACGCGGTAGTTGTTCGACGAGCCGGGGGTCGTGTCGAGCGCGAGTGCCACGTAGACGTCGGCGGGCAGGGTCATCGAGTACCGGCCGCCGCTGTCGGTCGTGGTGTGGACGTTGTAGCCGAGGAAGTACCGCTGCGGTGACCCAGCGGTGGGCACGTGCGGGGCGGTGAACCGTCGTTGTCAGCATGACGAGAAAGGTGCTCGGAAACGACGCGTGCCGCGATCGGGCCAGCACGCCGATCGTGGGTTCGGGTACCCGTACACCCGACTACGCCGGCGCGGTGAACGCGGTGCGGGTGGTCGTCGCCGAGGACAACCTCCTGGGCCGTCTCGGCGGTGCTGTGCACGTCGGTGGCCGGGTGGTGCGTCCTGCTGTTCATCGGCGCGGTAACGCCGATGGCGGTCGACTACCTCGCCGCGGCGGCGCTGGCGCCGCTGCTGCTGGCGGCTGCTGTTCCTGGCATGGCAGACGCATATCAGCCTCGCCGCCGATGCCGTCGACCTGCAGCGGTCCCGCCGTCGCGTCGCGCTCGCCATCGACGGTGAGCGGGCCCGGATCGAGCGCGATCTGCACGACGGCGCGCAGCAGCGGCTCGGGGCCGTCACCACGCAGCTGCGGGTGGCGCTCCATCTCGCCGACCGGGACCGGGCGCAGGCCGACCACGTGCTCGCCGCCGTGCGCGAGGAGCTCATCGCGACCGGTCGCGAGCTCGACGACCTCGCCAACGGGGTGCACCCGGCGGTGCTGGTGGAGCACGGCCTGGTCGCCGCGCTCCGGGCCACCACGGGCCGGGCGACGATGGCGACCGAGGTGCGAGCGGCCGGGGTGGGGCGACTGCCCGCTGCCGTGGAGGCCCATGTCTACTCCGCGTGCCTCGAAGCCGTGCAGAACGCTGCCAAGCACGCCGGGCCGGACGCCTCCGTCACCATCGCGGTGACCGGCCGGGGAGAGGGCCGCCTGCGGTTCGCGGTGAGCGATGACGTGGTCGGGGCCGACCTCGACCGGCTACGGGGCGGCCGGGGATTCGCCAACATCGCCGACCGGATGCACGCCATCGGCGGCACCGCCGCGGCGGTCTCGGCCCCAGGCGCCGGTACCACGATCGCCGGGAAGCTCTGACCGCTACGCCCCTGCAGCGGGGCCGTCTCCATCCCGATCCGGCAGGCCCAGATCCGGCACGCCCAGGTCCAGCAGGCGGCGCGGGCCGCCGTCGTTGCGCGTGGGTGGGGGGCCGAGCGCGATCCGCGCGCCGGTGACGTACGCGCCCCGGGCCGAGACGAGCACCGGGTCGAGGCGCAACGAGCGGATCTCGGGCAGATCCTCGGCGATCTTCCCGACCCGCAGCACCAGCTCTTCCAGCGCGGCGAGGTCGGTGGGCTCGGTGCCGCGGTAGCCGGCCAGCAGCGGTGCCGCCCGCGGTGCCCGGACCAGCGCCGCAGCGTCCTGATCGGACACCGGGACCACCCGGAACGCGCGGTCGCCGAGCAGTTCGGTGGCGAGCCCGGAGAGCCCGAACGACAGCAGCGACCCGAACGAGGGGTCGTCGACGATCTCCAGCACGCACGACACCCCCTTGGGCGCCATCCGCTGCACGTAGACCTCGTCCTCGCCGGTGACCTTCACGAGGTCGGCGTGGGCGCGGCGCAGCACGGCGGCCGTGTCGACGTCGAGCCGGACGCCCACGAAGTCGCCGCGGCGGTGCCAGCGCTCCCCGATCGCCTTGAGCACCACGGGGTAGCCGAGGTCGTGGGCGGCGGCCACGGCCTCGTCGACGCCGTGGGCCTGGCGGTACTCGGTGACCGGGATGCCGTAGCAGGCCAGCAGGTCGAGCACCTCGGGGTCGGTGAGCTGCCGGGGCTGCTGTTGCGGTTGTGGTGGGGCGAGCTTCGCGACGAGCGCGCGGGCCCGCTCGGTGTCGACACCGTCGGGCGTGCCGAACTCGCCCACCGGCCGGGACCGCCAGCGCGCGTAGCGGCTGACCCGCGCCAGTGCCGCCGCCGCCCGTTCCGGGCTCGAGTAGCTGGGCACCGAGCCGGTGCCCGGTGACCCGTCGGGACCGGGTACGGCCAGCTCGGCCGGCACCCCCTCGGCGGCCAGGAAGACCGCAGCCACCGGTTTGGCGGTGCCCGCGACGGCTTCGCGCAACGCCCGCGCGTAAACCGCGCCCGGTGTGGCCACGGGCGGCACGAAGACCGCGACGAGCGCGTGGACGGTGTCGTCGGCCAGTGCCGCCGACACCGCGGTCGCCAGCTCCTCGGGTGAGGCGGCCGCGCCCACGTCGATCGGATGACCGGTCAGCTCCATGCCCTCGTCGAGCAGCGCGTCGGCGACGAGCAGGCCCAGCGCACTGGAGTTGCCGACCACCGCGACGCCCGGCCCGTCGGGCAGCGGCTGGTAGGCCAGCAGCAGCGCGGTGTCGAACAGCTCCGACAGCGTCTCGACGCGGATGACGCCTGCCTGCTCGAACAGCGCCCGCACGCTGGCGTCGTCGATGGGGGCGGAGGTGGCGGCCAGCGCCCGCGTGGGCCCGGAGTGGCGGCCGCTCTTCACCGCCACGATCGGCTTGGTGCGGGCCAGCCGCCGGGCCAGCCTGGCGAACTTGCGCGGGTTGCCGAACGTCTCCAGGTAGAGCAGGACGACGTCGGTGGCCGGGTCGGTCTGCCAGTACTGCAGCAGGTCGTTGCCCGACAGGTCGGCGCGGTTGCCGGCCGAGACGAACGTGGACAGGCCCAGCCCGCGGCTCTTCGCCGCCGCGAGGATGGCGATGCCCAACGCGCCGGACTGCGAGAAGAACCCGACCCGCCCGCTGCCGGGCACGTCGGGTGCCAGCGTGGCGTTGAGGCGGACCGCGGGTGCGGTGTTGGCGACGCCGAGCGCGTTGGGCCCGATCACGCGCATGCCGTGGGCCCTGGCCTCCGCGACGAGCCGCCGCTCGGCCACCGTGCCACCGGCACCCGCGTCGGCGAACCCCGCACTGACGACGACGAGCGCCTTGACCCCCTTCGCCAGGCAGGAGTCCATGACCTCGTCGATGCCGGCGGCGGGCACCGCGACCACCGCGAGGTCGACCTCGTCGGGGATGTCGGTGACCGAGGCGTACGCCCGAACGCCGCGCACCGACCGCGCGTCCGGGTTGACGGGGAAGACCGGGCCCGTGAAGTTGCCGCGCAACAGGTTGGCGAGCATCGCATGACCGATCTTGGACGGGTCGGTGGACGCTCCGATCACCGCGACGGACCTGGGGTGCAGCACGTTGTGCACGCTGCGGGCCTCGGCTCGCTGCTCGCGCGCGTCGCGCACGGCCAGCGACCGCTCGGTGGGGTCGATGGCGAACTCCAGGTGCAGCACGCCGTCGGCGAACGCGCGGCTGACGTGGTAGCCGGCCTCCCGGAACACCCGCACCATCTGGTGGTTCTCCACCAGCACCTCGGCCTCGAACCGGCCCAGCCCGTTCTCCCGCGCGGCCGCGGCCAGGTGCTCCAGCAGGATCGAGCCGAGCCCCCGGCCCTGGTGCTCGTCGCGCGCGACGAACGCCACCTCCGCCGAGCCGCCCGGGGTCGGTGCGGTCTCGGTGGCGGCGCCACCGCCCGCCGAGAGCCCCTCGTAGCGCCCGACCGCGATGATCTCGTCGCCGAGCAGGCAGAGGAACGCCACCCTGGTGCGGTGGTCGACCGTGGTGAACCGTTCGAGATCGCGTGGCGGGATCCGCGGGTAGGGGCCGAAGAACCGCAGGTAGCGGGTGCGTTCGGACAGCGACTCGTGGAAGCGCAGCAGCGCTTCGGCATCACCGGGCAGGATCGGTCGCAGGTGCACGATGCCGCCGTCGCTCGCGACGACGTCGGCCTCCCAGTGGCGGGGGTAGGCCGGCGGCGCCGCTGGGCTCACCGCCGGGACGCCCTCCTGCGCGACGCCCTCCTGCGCGACGCCCTCCTGATGGGCACCGCCGTCCGGGACCGGGATCTCCATGGGTCAGTCCCGGGGATCGTCGGGGTCGAGGCCGTGCAGCGGGAACACCGCGCGGCGGGCGTCGAGCACGGCCGTGTCGACGCGCTCGCCTGCGCCGTCGCCCCACGGCGCGAACCGGGTGTCGTGGCCGTCGGTCATGGTGGTGGGCAACTGCTGGCCGGTGAGGCCCTCGGTGTGCGCCGTCCAGCCCGGCGGCACCGCCTGCCCGCCGTCGATGTCGCGGTCGAGCACCGTGGCGATCAGGTGGGTCCACGACCGCGGCACCACCCGGAACAGCCCGTACCCACCCCCGCCGGTGGCGAGCCACTTGCCGCCCGCCGTCTCGGCTGCCAGCTCGCGCAGCCTGCGGTAGATCTCCCGGTGGCCGTCGACCGACAGGCCGAGGTTTGCCAGCGGATCCTCGGCGTGGGTGTCGACGCCGCACTGCGTGACGAGGATCTGCGGCCGGAACGCCCCCAGCAGCGACGGGACCACGGCGTTGAAGGCGCGCAGCCAGCCGCTGTCGCCCGTGCCGGGTGGCAGCGGCACGTTGACGGCGTAGCCGGCCCCGTCGGCGCCGCCGTACTCCCCCGGCCATCCGGTGCCCGGCCACAGCGTGAGCGGATGCTGGTGCAGGGAGATCGTGAGCACCCGCGGGTCGGTGTAGAACGCCGCCTGGACACCGTCGCCGTGGTGGACATCGACATCCACGTAGGCGATGCGGTCGAAGCCGTGGTCGAGCAGCCAGGAGATGGCGACCGCGCAGTCGTTGTAGACGCAGAACCCGGAGGCGTGGTCGGCCATCGCGTGGTGCAGGCCGCCCGCGATGGTGACGGCGCGGTCGGCGCGGCCCTCGGCGATCTCCCGTGCCGCGAGCAGGGACCCGCCGCAGACCAGCGCGCTGGCCTCGTGCATGCCCATGAAGATCGGGTTGTCCTCGGTGCCCAGCCCGTGGCCCACGCGGTAGGGGGCCTCCGGCGCGGTCTTGACCGCCGTCAGGTAGGAGGGCACGTGGATGCGCATGACCTCGGTGTCGGGCGCCTGGGTGGGCTCGAGCGGCGTGATGCCGTCGAGCACCCCGAGCTCGGTGGCCAGTCGCATCGTCAGGTCGAGGCGCACGGGATCGAGCGGGTGGTCGTCGCCGAGGTCGTAGGTGAGGAACCGGGGCGTCCAGACGACCGCCGCGCGGGGGCTCACGGTCGGTCCCCGACGGCGACGGGACGTTGCGGATCGGTGACCCAGTGCGACCACGAGCCCGCGTACAGGGTGATCGGCGCCTCGGGCGCCCGAAGGCCCGCGTACTCGGCTCCGAGCACCAGCGCCGCCGCCGTGACGCCGGACCCGCAGTAGGCGCCGACGTCGGGCCCACCGATGTCGAGCCCGGCGAACCGGGTGGCCAGCTCCGCCGGTGCCGGCCAGCGGCCGTCGGCGCCGGCGAAGTCGAGCACGGGCACGTTGTGCGCGCCCGGGACGTGACCGGCCACGGGATCGATCGGCTCGGTCTCGCCGCGGTAGCGCGCAGCCGCCCTGGCGTCGATCAGGACGCCGGTGCGACCCAGCTCGGCAGCGCCCTCGGCGTCGGCGACCGGCATGGATCCCGGCCGGACAGTGACCGTGCCCGGCGCCGGGCGAGACGGCTCGGCGGTGGTGGGCAGGCCGGCGGCGACCCACCCGGCGAAACCGCCGTTGAGCACCGCGACGTGGTGGGCGGGCAACCCGGCCCAGCGCAGCACCCACCAGGCCCGCACGGCCGCCAGGCCGTTGCCGTCGTCATGGGCGACGACCAGGGAGTCGTCGGAGATCCCGGCCCGGCGGAGCGCCTCCTGCAGCCGGGCGGGATCGGGCAGTGGATGGCGACCACCCGCACCCGGCGGATCGGCCAGATCGAGATCGAGGTCGAGGAAGACGGCACCGGGCAGGTGCGCACTGTCATGATCGGGTCGACCGGGTGGGCCACCGATCCGGTGCCGGACGTCCAGGACGACCGGCCGCAGTGCCGGATCCGGCGTCGCCAGCGCATCGGCGAGGTCCGGGGCGGAGAGCAGGGGAGCCAGGAATGCGACCACGCCCCCCATCCTGCCGGTATGTGCTGGGCCATGCGACGCGTTGCCCGGATAGGATGGGACTTGACGAAAGGGCTGTGGGCGTGAACGAGCTCATCGATACCACCGAGATGTACCTGCGCACGATCTACGAACTTGAAGAAGAGGGCGTGGTTCCGCTGCGTGCGCGGATCGCCGAGCGCCTCGGCCAGAGCGGGCCCACGGTGAGCCAGACCGTTGCGCGGATGGAGCGCGACGGGTTGGTGATCGTGGCCGGCGACCGCCACCTGGAGCTCACGGGCGTCGGGCGCTCGCGCGCGGTTGCCGTGATGCGCAAACATCGGCTGGCCGAGCGGCTCCTCTCGGACGTGATCGGGCTGGAGTGGGAGCTGGTGCACGCCGAGGCGTGCCGCTGGGAGCACGTCATGAGCGAGGCCGTGGAGCGCAAGCTCGTGCAGCTGCTCGACAACCCCACGATGTCGCCCTACGGCAACCCCATCCCCGGACTCGAGGAGCTCACCCGGCCGCCGAACTCGGTGCCGGAGGAGGTGTCTGCTCCCCCGCTGCTCGAGGTGGGCCTGCAACGCCTCGACGAGTTCGCCCGGCGCGGCGGCGGCAAGGTGCAGGTGCGCCGGATCGCCGAGCACGTGCAGATGGACTCCGACCTCATGGCCGACCTGAAGGGTTCGGGCATCGTGCCCGGCCAGGACGTGGACGTGCAGTCGATCGCCCGCTTCGGTGACGCCGTGCCGATCCACTGGAACAGCGGCATCTCCAGCGTGGCCCCGCTGATCGCCCACGCGGTGCTGGTGCGGGCTCGCTGACGCCCCCACGGAGCCGGGTGAGCCACCCATGAGACGGTGGGCCCGCCACCTGACCCGACTCCGAGGAGACGTCCCGTGAAGTTGCTCGTGACCGGCGGAGCCGGCTACGTCGGCAGTGTCAACGCAGCCCACCTGGTGGCCGCCGGGCACGACGTGACCGTGGTGGACGACCTGTCCACCGGCCACGCCGACGCCGTGCCCGACGGGGCGCAGTTCGTGAAGGCCGACCTCGCCGAGGCGGCCGACGAGCTGCTCGCCGACGGCTTCGACGGCGTGCTGCACTTCGCGGCCCGCTCGCTCGTGGGCGAATCGGTGCAGCGCCCCGAGCTCTACTGGCAGGGCAACGTGGTGGTGACGCTGGCGCTGCTCGAGGCGATGCGCCGCCACAGCACCCCGCGGCTGGTGTTCTCCTCCACCGCCGCCACCTACGGCCAGCCCGAGCAGGTGCCGATCCGTGAGGACGCCGCCACCCGCCCGACCAACCCGTACGGCGCCAGCAAGCTGGCCATCGACAACATGATCAGCTCCTACGCCACGGCGCACGGGCTGGCCGCGGTGAGCCTGCGGTACTTCAACGTGGCGGGCGCCCACGACCGCTTCGGCGAGCGCCACACCGTGGAGACGCACCTGATCCCGATCGTGCTGCAGGTGGCGGCCGGCAAGCGCGAGTCGGTGCAGGTGTTCGGTGACGACTGGCCCACCCCCGACGGCACGTGCGTGCGCGACTACATCCACGTGGACGACCTCGCCGCCGCCCACCTGCTGGCGCTGCAGCACGCCACCGCCGGCCGGCACGCCGTGTACAACCTCGGTTCGGGCCAGGGATTCTCCGTGCGCGAGGTGATCGAGGCCTGCCGCGCGGTGACCGGCCACCCGATCCCCATGGTGATCGCGCCCCGCCGCGACGGTGACCCGGCCGTGCTCGTGGCCTCCAGCGAGGCTGCCGCCACCGAGCTGGGCTGGCGCCCGGAGCGCACCGACCTCGCCACGATCGTCGGCGACGCCTGGGCGTTCAGCCGCGACCGCTAGTCTCTCCCGACTTCGCACATCGTTACCCGTGCTCGCAGGGTGTGGAACGTGTGCGAGGACCTGCGACGGCATGCGAAGTCTGGGTGCACCCGCACGGATCGTTCGGGGCCGTGGAGTCCGGTCCGAGCACCGACCGCAGCGCCGAGGGCCGGATTCCGGTTTCGGCGACCGTGCGCAGCAACCGGGCGGGCCGGTGGCCCGGCCAGGCCCGCTCGGCCCGGTCGAGCGCGACGTTGGCCAGTGCGCCGTCGCCGCGCAGCAGCGCCGCCACGGCCAGCAGGGTGGCCGGTTCGGCAGCCTCCGGATCGGGAGTCTCCCGGGTGAGGGCCGCCCACAGCTGCTCGGCGGCGGCTGCCTGCGGCCCGCAGCTGTGGCGGATGGCGCCGTCGCGCACCACCGGCACGGCGAGCGCCATCGCGAGTCGCACGACCGCGTGGTCGTCGAGCTCGAGCCGGCCCGCCGCGGCGGCGGCCACGGCGGCGTCGATGGTGGCGGTGCCCTCGGCAGCGGCGGCCTCGCTCCAGAGGGCTCCCTCGAGATCGAGCCGAGAAGGGTCCCCCACCCGGTCCCAGTGTTCGGGGTCGGAACCGTCCCAGAAGGTGGAGGTGGCGAACGCGGCGTCCGGATCGATGGCGCCGGTGGCCGCATCGATGGCCTCGAGCAGCAGCTCCTCGCGGCGGCGGAGCCGCTCCGGATCGGCCGGGGCGACGGCCCGCTCGAGCGCGGCGCGATCGGCGTAGACCACCTGGCCACCCAGCACCGCAGCGGCCGCGAGCGACGTGCCCGACGGATCGGGCAGTACCCCACCGCAGCAGGCGTCGTAGCAGGCCCATCGGGAGCCGGCCGTGGTGCCCGCGGCCCACATCACGGAGTGGACCGCGACCTCGGCCCGTTCCAGCTCGGCACTGACGAGATCGGCCAGCGCCCGCCCCGGCGGATCGGCGCCGTCGCCGCCACCGCGTTGCCACTCGTCGACGACGATCACCGCCGCCCCCACCGGTGCATCCCGCAGCAGGCCCTGCGCGGCCGAGGCCGCGACGGCGGCGGCGTGCGCGGGTTCGGGGATGTCGACCCGCACGGTGAGCCCCAGCCGGCGCCCGGACTCGCCCCCGGTGGCGACGAGCACGAGCGAACGGCTGGGGTGGAAGCCGAGGACCAGCGGGATCGTGGCGATCAGCTCATCGGGTTGGCGGACCCGCACCACCATCGGTTCGGGGGGTGGCGACCCGGGGAGGGTGCGCAGTGGTGGCCCGCTCGGGGCGTGACTGCGGTCCGGGGTGGAGCTGCGGTCGGGGGTGGAGCGGGGTGTCGGCATGGGGCGATCGTGCGGCAGATCGGCGGGCGGCGGGCCGGACCGACCGTTCGGCTGTGGAGCGATCGGGCCGGAAAGGGCGTTATCGGCCTGATGGGGACAACTCCGGCCCAGCGGTCCACGATCGCGACGACATGTCGTCGTGGACTGTTAACCTGCCCGGCTTGCCGGGCGGGCGCGCGGCGGCGAGGCTGGCCCCGGCGACCGGGAAGTCCCGGCACCGATCGGTGAGCCACCGCGCGGAAGGGCATCGATGTACGACTACGACCTGCTGGTGATCGGTTCGGGCCCGGGCGGTCAGAAGGCCGCCATCGCGGCGGCCAAGCTGGGCAAGCGCGTGGGTGTGGCGGAACGCCGCAACATGATGGGCGGGGTCTGCGTCAACACCGGCACCATCCCGTCCAAGACGCTGCGTGAGGCCGTCCTCTACCTCACCGGGTTCTCCCAGCGGGACATGTACGGCGCCAGCTACCGCGTGAAGTCCGAGATCACCATCGCCGACCTGCTGGCGCGCACGGCGCACGTCGTGGGCCGCGAGGTCGAGGTGATCCGCAGCCAGCTGCTGCGCAACCACGTCGACCTGCTGCCCGGCACGGCCCGCTTCGTGGACGCCCACACCGTCGCGGTGGACGGTGCCGCCCGCAGCGACCACGCCACCGTCACCGCGGCCAACATCGTGATCGCGACGGGCACCCGGCCGGCGCGGCCGCCGCAGGTGGAGTTCGACGACGACCACGTCATCGACTCCGACGCGGTGCTGAAGCTGCAGCGGGTGCCCGGCTCGCTCGTGGTGGTCGGGGCGGGGGTGATCGGCATCGAGTACGCGTCGATGTTCGCGGCACTGGGCTCCCGGGTCACCGTGGTGGAGAAGCGGCCGCAGATGCTGGACTTCTGCGATCCCGAGGTGGTGGAGTCGCTGAAGTTCCACCTGCGCGACCAGGCGGTGACCTTCCGCTTCGGCGAGGAGGTGCAGAAGGTCGAGATCACCTCGCGCGGCACCGTCACGAGCCTCGCGAGCGGCAAGCGGATCGCGGCCGACATGGTCATGTACTCGGCGGGGCGCCAGGGTGTGACGGCCGAGCTCGATCTCGAGAACGCCGGGTTGGCGGCCGACGATCGCGGCCGCCTCGCGGTCGACGCCCAGTACCGCACGGCGGTGCCGCACATCTTCGCCGTCGGCGACGTGATCGGCTTCCCCGCGCTGGCCGCCACGAGCATGGACCAGGGCCGCATCGCGGCCTGCCACGCGTTCGGTGAGCCGGTGCGGGAGCTGCGCAGCCTGCAGCCCATCGGCATCTACACGGTGCCCGAGATCTCCTACTGCGGGAAGACCGAGGCCGAGCTGACGCAGTCGGCCGTGCCGTACGAGGTGGGGATGTCGCGCTACCGCGAGCTGGCCCGCGGCGCGATCGTCGGCGACTCCTACGGCATGCTCAAGCTGCTGGTGTCGACGGAGGACCGCTCCCTGCTGGGCGTGCACGTCTTCGGCACCAACGCCACCGACCTGGTGCACATCGGGCAGGCGATCATGGGGTGCGGCGGCACCGTGGACTACCTCGTGGACACGGTGCTCAACTACCCGACGCTGTCGGAGGCCTACAAGGTGGCAGCGCTCGACGTCACCAACAAGATCCGGGCGCTGGCCGCGTTCGAGGGCGACTGACCCCGTCCGTGGCCGGCGCCGTCAGTACCCGATGCCGTTGCGGTCGAGCCAGGGCCGCGGGTCGACGTAGGCGCCGTTGACCATCACGCCGATGTGCAGGTGGGGGCCGGTGGACTGGCCGCGGTTGCCCACCTCGGCGATCTCGTCACCCGCCGCCACCTTCTGCCCGACGGTGACGAACGAGCGGTTGATGTGGCCGTACACGGTGATGGTGCCGTCGGCGTGCTGGACCCGCACCCACATGCCGAACCCGTCGGCGGGGCCGGAGCTGATGACGGTGCCCGCGAGCGGCACCCGGATCGGCGTGCCGATGGGGGCGGCGATGTCGAGGCCCTGGTGCACGGTGCCCCAGCGGCCACCGAAGCCCGACGAGAGCTGACCGACGACCATCTGGATGCCGCCGGCAGGGCCGTGCGGGATGGCCTTCGCGGCCTCGGCGGCCTTCGCCTCCGCCGCGGCGGCCGCGGCAGCCGTGGCGGCGGCAGCGGCCGCGGCGCTCTGGATGTCGGCGGCCTTGACCAGGTCGTCCGCGGTGGCCACGACCGGTGCCGGGGCCACGGGGGCGACGGCGACGGCCTCGTAGGAGATGACGTCGGGCACCTCACGGGCGACCGTGTCGTGCGGCGCGCCCAGCAGACCCTCGACGCCCATCCGCAGGACGTTGGCGCCGTCGGCAGCACGCGGGAGCGCATCGGCGAGCGCGTGCTGGCCTGCGGCGGCCAACGCGCCACCGACGAGCGCCGTGGCGACGACGCGCGCGGGTACCGACGACGTCAGCCCGGCGGGCAGCCGCGGCACGGGGATGCGCGGGAGGGAGAACTCGGGGAGCGAGAACTCCGGGAGTGCGAGCTGGGGAGCGGAGAACGAGGGGACGGGGAGCGAACCGGCCACGCCGCCACCGGCCCCCGCTGTCGCCATGCTGAACGACAGCGGGGACCCGAGGTGTGCGCGACGGCCCGAGGGGGAGCGGTGCCGTGCCACGACCTATTTCCTTCCAGATCCGACGGCGCGGCCGGACGTCCCCGTCGGGGAGTCGGGGCGGACCACTGGGGAGGTGGTCCGTGTCCGGTTCTGTGACCGTGCCGTTATCGATCCGTGGAGGACGCTAACCGCATCCGGCGGCGGAGTTGCCCTCCGAAGGCCGGGACTGAGGCCGCCGGACCGGGCGGCGCGGCGAGCGGCCGGATCGGCGTGTCGGCGCGACACGCCGGATCGGCGGCTCGCCGCTTACCGCAGGATGGACACCTCTCCCCCGGACGACGGCACCCGCCGTTGCGCTGTGTGGTCGTCCCCGGCCTGCGGTACCGACGAACGGAGCAGTGGCGGACGTCGGTCGACGTGCGGTTTGCGCCCGGCGGCGGCCACGACATGATCGACAATGATCGTCGGTCGCCCGTCAAGCGCCGGGCGGGTTCGCCACACCGCGTGTCCCGACCGCCCCGCGGCCCACGGGTGCGCCCGTCCACACGGCGCGGCCGGACACCGGTTCCGGGTACCGTGCGATCATCCGGCGCCGGGCGCTGCACGGACAGGAGGTGTGGGTGTTCCGCAGGTCAGATCGGCGCGATCCGTCGCCCGACGAAGCCACGCTTGCCGCACGCAACGCCGCCACCCAGGGCTTCCTCACGCTCGACGACGAGCAGCGGGCCGCTGCCGACGCGGTGCTGGCCGCCGAGGAGCTGACGGGCGGCGCCGGGCGGCTCGGTGAGGCATGGGCGCAGGTGTCCGCGGTGTGTGACGGGGCGACCGAGGCCTACCTCACGGCCACCACGGAGTTCCCCCTCGACGGCACGCGCCGCTTCGCGGAGGTGCGCGCCGCCGACGAGCGGGCGCTGCGCCAGATCGAGGCCGCCCGCGAGGCCATCACGCGGTTCCGTGCCACCCATGCCCGCGTGCTCGACGAGGCCACCTTCGCGCTGACGACGCTGCCGCGCACGGTGCAGGAGGCGCGCGTCGCGCTGGTCGACGCCCGCAAGGCGGTGCAGCAAGCCGAGGCCTCCGGCGTCCGGTCCAAGCGGGCCACGCAGCGGCTCGCGGAGGCCGAGCAGGCCGCCGTCGGTCTCGACGCCCCCGGTTCCGGCCTGCGGGAACGATCCACGCTCGCCAAGCGCACGCTCGATCTCGCCCGCTCCGCCGCCACGCTGGCGGCCGAGGCGCCCCGCACGGCCGCCTCGGTCCGTTCGTCGATCACGAGCGTCGCCACCCGACGCGATGCGGCCACCACGAAGACCGCCCAGATCGAGCCGGCGATGTCGGCGTTGCGCCGCGAGTTCTCCGAACCGTGCTCCCACGACCTGGTCGGCACCGAGCAGCAGGCCACCGAGGCCATCGCCACGGCCGAGCGGGCGCTGTCCTCGGCCCGCGGTCGCGCCGACGCCGGCGACTGGGACGACGCGGCCGACGACATCGCCGCCGCCCGTTCCCAGCTCGGCAGGGCCGAGTTGCTCCACGACGCCGTGCTCGGCAGGCTCGGCGATCTGCGGCAGGTGCGCGCCGACCCGGCGAAGGAGGCGGCCGACACGCGCTTCGTGCTCCGCGACGCGCAACGGCTCGTCGTGGACCGCGGGCTGGTGCGCGAGTTCGGTCAGGTACTCGACGCGCAGTCGGTGCGGCTCGACAACGCCCAGCAGCGGCTCACCGGCGTGCACCCGGACTACTGGCTCTACCTCACCGAGATGCGCGGCATCCGCGATCGTGTCAAGGAAGTGGTGGCCGACGCCCGTCGCGGGCATCGCTGAGAACGACGGGAACGTCGGCGGGGCCGTACCGCTCCCCCGACAAGCGGCACGGCCCCTGGATGCGACCGCTGCACCCGGCTCCCCAGCCCGGCTCCCCAGCCCGGCCCCCGTGCGGTGCGACGGTCGCGGGTACTACCGGGCCGGCAGTGCGGGGACTGCGACCGGGACGGCGGCCGGGCAGGGGTCACCCTCGTGGATCTCGGTCGCCAGTGCGCGGGTGCCGGCCTCCGTGCCGTTCCTCAACGCCGTGCGGCCCTGCACGGCATCGGTCGGGACGCCGGGCGTCGCCGGCACGGCCACCGCGTAGCCGTCCGGGCCCGCGGGAATCCCCTCGGCGGCGAGCGCCCCCGTGGCTGGCAGCGCCGTGAACACCCGCGGCCCCACGCCCTCCGTCGGCCTGGTCACGGTCTGCCCGTCCTCGGTGGTGATGGACACGCCGTTGCCGTCGTCGGCGGGCACGACATGGGCCTCCTCCAGGTGCACCTTCCCGTCCTTGCAGGACAGGAACTTCACGGTGCCGGGCCCGACGGGTGCCGGGCCCGGAGTGGTGCTCGGGGTGGACGCGAAGGCAGCCGCGCCACCGCCGATCGTCAGCGTCGCGGCAGCGAGTGCTGCCACCGCCATGGTGCGCATGCGCATCGAGTTCTCCTCTGGTCGAAACGATCATCGGGATCGGACGGGGAGAGACTCGCGCCCGGAGCCTGAACCCCGCCTGAAGATCGCCGAACCCGTCTTCAGGTTGGCTATAGCTTCCGACCGGCACACTGGCTGACATGCGCGTACTGCTCGTCGAGGACGAAAGACGGCTGACCGACCTGCTCTCGGGCGGGCTGGCAGGCGAGGGGTTCGCCGTCGACGTCGCCCACGACGGCCCCGACGGCCTGTGGATGGCGAGCGAGAACAGCTACGACGTGATCGTCCTGGACGTGATGCTGCCGCGGATGAACGGCTACACCGTCTGCGCCCGGCTGCGCGACGCCGAGAACTGGACGCCGATCCTCATGCTCACTGCCAAGGACGGGGTGCACGACGAGGCGGAGGCGCTCGACACCGGCGCCGACGACTACCTGGCCAAACCGTTCTCCTACGTGGTGCTGCTGGCCCGGCTGCGCGCGCTCGTGCGCCGCGGCGGCCCGGCGCGGCCGGTGTCGATCGTGGTCGGGGATCTGACGATCGACCCGGCCGGGCTGCGCTGCCGCCGCGGGGACACCGACATCGCGCTGACACCGAAGGAGTTCGCCGTGCTGCACGGGCTGGCGCGGCGACCCGGCGAGGTGGTGTCCAAGTCAGAACTGCTCGCGCAGGCCTGGGACTTCGCGTTCGACGGCGACCCGAACATCGTCGAGGTGTACATCAGCGCGCTGCGGCGCAAGATCGACGCTCCGTTCGAGCGGACGTCGCTGGTGACGGTGCGGGGAGCCGGCTACCGGCTGGAGGCGTGATGAGCAGCCCGTTCGCCCTGCGGCTGTCGGTGCGGATGCGCACCACACTCGCGGCCACCGCGATCGTCGCGGTCGCGCTGGGCATCGCGGCGCTCGCGCTGGTCTCGGTGCTGAGCGACAGCCTGCACGACAGCATCGAGCAGGAGGCCGCCCGCCGCGTGTCGGTGACCGCGGGCGAGCTGATCGCCGGGCGCGCCACCGCCGCGCTGCCGGCCACCGACCCGGACGTGCGGGTGATCGCCCGACCGCTCGCTCCCGCCGACACCGCCTTCGCCCCGGCCGGCGTGGCAGGGGTCGCGGTCGCGGTTCCCGCCGCTGAACGTGACGGGTTCGTCACCTACTCCGAACCGGTCGCGACCGCGGCGGGCGCCTACACCGTGGAGGCGAGGCTGTCGCTGCTGCCCGCGCAGCAGGCGCTCAGCACGTTGACGGCCCTGCTGATCCCCGGCATCCCAGCGTTGCTGCTGCTCGTCGCCGGGATCACCTGGCTCGCCGTCGGACGCGCGCTGGCACCGGTGTCCGCGATCCGCAAGGAGATGGCCGACATCACCGCCACCGACCTGCACCGGCGCGTCCCGGTGCCCGATGCGGGCGACGAGGTCGCGCACCTGGCGGAGACGACGAACCGCACGCTCGACCGGCTCGAGCACGCCGTCGAGCAGCAGAAGCGGTTCGTGGCCGATGCCGCCCACGAGCTGCGCAGCCCGCTGGCGGTGCTGCGCACCCGGCTGGAGCTCGCCCCGGCGCAGCCGCTCACGAGCGAGGCGCTCGCCGACGTCGACCGCATCCAACGCCTCGCCGCCGACCTGCTGCTGCTCGCCCGGCTCGACGCGGGCGAGCAGCCTGCCGCGGTGGAGGTGGACCTTGGCCAGGTCGCCGCGGAGGAGGCCGCCCGCAGCCGCGGCCGGGCCGGCGTCCGCGTGGACCTGCAGATCGGGGCGGGCGTGCTCGTGCAGGGCTCCGGAGAGCAGTTGCGCAGGCTGGTGGCCAACCTCGTCGACAACGCGGTGCGCCACGCCGACGCCGCGGTCGTGGTGCGGCTGGCGCCCCACGGCGACGACGCCGTGCTCGAGGTCGGCGACGACGGCCCCGGCATCCCGCCGGACCAGCGCGAGGCGGTGTTCGACCGCTTCACCCGCCTCGACGAGGCGCGGGCGCGCGACGCCGGCGGATCGGGGCTCGGGCTGGCCATCGCCCGCGACATCGCGGTCCGCCACGGTGGCGGGCTGGCGGTGGTGGCGGGCCGGGCGGGCGGCAACCTGAGGCTGCGCCTGCCGCTGGCGTGACCGGGCAGCCGCCCCCTAGGAACGGCCGGTGGAGCGGAAGGCGCGGCGGTAGTCGCCGGGAGCCACGCCGATGACCTGGTGGAAGTGGTGGCGCATCCGGACCGCCGTGCCGAATCCGGACGTGGCCGCGATCGCCTCCATCCCCAGTGCCGTCTCCTCGAGCAGCTGCTGCGCCCGCAGGACCCGCTGCTGCGTCAACCATCGGTACGGGCTGGTCCCGGTCTCACCCTGGAACCGGCGGGTGAAGCTGCGCTCGGACATGTGGGACCGCCGCGCGAGGTCGGCGACGGTGTGCTCGACGTCGAGATGCTCGAGTGCCCAGTCCAGGGTGGGAGCGATGGCCAGGCTCGCGCAGGCGGGGACGGGCGTCGCGACGTACTGGCGCTGGCCGCCCTGGCGCTGCGGCGGGACGACGATCAGCCGCGCCAGCGTCCTCGCGGCCGCCGCACCCAGCTCCCGACGCACCAGGTGCAGGCAGGCGTCGATGCCGGCCGCGGCGCCGGCGCTGCTGATCAGCTCGCCGTCGTCGACGAACAGCACGTCGGGATCGACGACCGCCGATGGATGCCGGGCCCGCAGCTCGTCGACGGTCTGCCAGTGGGTGGTGCACCGGCGACCGGCCAGCAGGCCTGCCTCGCCCGCGACGAACACGCCGGAACAGATCGTCAGGATCGTGGTACCCCGCGCAGCCGCGTCGCGCACGGCCTGCAGGGCCGCCCGGGGGAAATCCGCATGCCGGGCCGTGGCCGGGATCGCCAGCACATCCGCGTCCCGCAGGCCGTCGAGCCCGTACTCGGGCACGATCCGGACCCCGCCGGTGGTGGCGACGGCCGCGCCGCGGCGCATCCCGCACACCCGGAAGTCGACCGGCGGGATGCCCATACCGGTGCGGTCGAGTCCGAAGACCTCGCACAGGATCCCGAACTCGAACACGGCCAGCTCGTCGAGGACGAGGACGGCGACGCTCCGGAGCACCCCCACAACCTAGTTGGCGGGAATTCGTAGAACAACGACTTCCAGACGGGTCGTCGTCGACCGGACAGCCGCCGAGACTCCCCTCTGTGAACTCCTCCCCCGGCGGCGCCGTGCCGCCCGTCATGCGCGCACTGCGCCAGCCGTCCTCGACGGGACCGCACGATCTGCACCTGGTCACCGACGCGCCCGTCCCGGTCCCCGGTCCAGGGGAGGTGCTCGTCCGGGTCTCGGCGGCAGGCGTCAACTTCGCGGACGTGATGCAGACCCACGGCACCTACGGGGACGGCCCGACGGCTCCGTACATCGCCGGATTCGAGGCGGCGGGTGAGGTCGTCGCCGTCGGTCCGGGACCGGGCGACCTCGAAGTCGGCGCCCATGTCATCGGCACCGGGCCGGGAGCCTTCGCCGAGTACATGGTCATGGCCGCGGGTTCCGCGACCCGCGTGCCGCCCGGCTGGACCGATGAGCAGGCGCTGGGCCTGGTCCTCAACTGGGCCACCGCGCTGGCGGCGCTGCGGCCGCTGGGGCGCGTCGCCGCCGGTGAGACCGTGCTCGTCCACGCGGCGGCCGGCGGGGTCGGACAGGCTGCCGTCCGGCTGGCCAAGCACTACGGCGCCACGGTGATCGCGACCGCCTCGGCGGCCAAGCACGCGACGGTGCGGGCGCTGGGCGCGGACCACGTCGTCGAGCCTCGCGGCGGCGACCACTGCGGCGATGACCTCGCCGCCACCGTGGCGCGGTTGACGGGCGGTCGCGGGGTCGACCTCGTACTGGAGTCCGTCGGCGGGGAGACGTTCCGAGCGAGCCTGGCAGCCGCGAAGCGGGTCACCGGCCGGGTCGTGGTCTACGGCGCGGCCGAGGGCCCGGCCACGATCAGCAACCGGGATCTGACCTTCACCCACCAGGTGCACATGATCGGGCTGCACATCGGCGTGCTGAGCCAGGCCGCGCCGGAGATCTACGCCGACCTCATGGCCGAGCTCGCGGCGCTCATCGGCATCGGCGTCCTCCCACCGGGGCGACCGACGGTGTACGACCTCGCCGACGGCGCGACGGCCCTCTGCGAGCTCGCGGCCCGGAACACCACGGGCAAGCTGGCGCTGCGCCCCTGATCTTTGTTGGGCCCCTGATCGGCTGGACCCGCCGGGCTCCCGCATTGCAGGAAAGCCACTTTGCCGCAACGTCGTTGCGGCAAAGTGGCTTTCCTGCAACGGGACGGCGCGGGGCCGCTCAGCCCGCGTTCAGCGCCGCCATCTCCCGCTCCACGGCCAGGCGGTGGGCCTCGGCGTCCGACTTCGCCTTGCGCGGACTCCAACGCCCCGACATCACGAACACGAAGGCCAGGAACACGACCTGCCCGGCGAGGCAGACGTACCACCAGGCCTGCCACTGGCCCGGTCCCGCCGCGGCGGCCGCCGCCACCTCGGTTCCGTGCTCCTGCAGCACCTTGAGCTGCGGCGCCACCTTCGCCACCGCGGCCAGGTCGGCGGGGCTCACCTCGGTCACGGCGCGCTGCAGCACCTCAGGCGGCACCGCGTTGGCCGGGTACTTGCCCAGCTCGGCGAACAGCTGCGGGTGCGCCTGCACGATCGCCAGCGCCGGGCCCGCCTCCTTGGCCGCGGCCGACACCTCCGCGCCGTGCTCCACCAGCGGGTTCACTGCGCTGACGACGATCGGGATGAAGATCGTGGACACCGCGACGACGATGCGGACGATCCAGCCCCACACGGCGAGGCCGGTGGCCGTGGCCGCCGGGTTGTGCCGCTCGACGGTCTCGGTGAAGCTCGCCATCCACGGCGCGTAGGCGATGCCGCCGCACACCGACATCCCCACGAACACCCAGGCGAACGTGGCGGGGCTGGTGGTGGGCTGCGTCGCGAGCGACGCGAAGATCACCGTCATGATCACCGAGCCGACGCCGCCCACGATCATGAACGGCTTGCGCACCCGGAGCCGGTCGGAGAGCAGCCCGGCCACGAGCAGCGCGACGGCGTTGGAGATCCAGTACCAGTTGAGCAGCCCGTTGGTGGCCTGTTCGGAGAAGCCGAAGTTGGTGGCGAAGTAGATGACGAAGATGCCGACGGCCGAGTAGTACAGCAGCAGGAACACCGCGACGCCGAACGCCGGACCGATGACGTCGAGGCGCAGCATCTGCCGCCACTGCCCGTCGAGCTTGGTCAGGTCGAGCCCCTTGGCGCGGGCCTCGATCAGCAACCGGTCCGAGAGCGAGACCATGATCTGGTCACGCAGCCGCGGGGAGAGCTCGCGCAGCCCGAACAGCGCGATCAGGAACACGACGATGCCGGCGTAGCCGGAGTAGCGCACCTCGTCCTGCCAGGTGGAGAACGACAGCGTGGAACTCGTGACCGACGTGACCACGAGGCTCCCGATCACCGGGCCCATCGTCCAGTACCCCATGGCGGTGGCCCGGCCCAGCTGCGGCGAGAAGTCGCGCACGAGCGCCGGCGTGGCCACCAGCACGATGCCCTCGACGAAGCTGATGGCGGCGACGAGCACGGTGTAGCTGACCGGCCCGCCCGCCGACGGCAGTATCAGCACGAGCACCGAGGTGACCAGCACGCCGTACACGACGAGGTTGGCGCGGCCCCAGCGGTCGGCGAGCCCGGCGAGCAGCGACGCGAACGCGCCGACGAAGTTGCCGATCACCGAGATGTAGACGAAGTACAGGAAGCTGAACCCGAAATGGGCGATGATCGACGTCGCGACGCCGCCCTGGATGTAGAGCTGGTAGTACAGGATGATCGTGGTCAGAACGACGATCGCGAGATAGCCGTAGCGCCGGCCACTCGATTCCGGGTAATGCGCGAGATCGCGGCGCCAGAGCTGGGCCGGGAAACCAGGTGCTACCGCTCCCCCCGAGCTGTCCCTTGCTGACGACGTTGTCACGGACATGCGGACTCCCTCCGAACACGCAGGTGAGACGTGTGGGAGCGTAATTCGAATGCCTTAACAGGGCAACCACTTGCATTGTCCGAAAATCCGGACAATCGTTCGACCAAAAAGGGCAAAAAGGGCGACGGAGCAGTCGGTCAGCCGATCGATGGCAGCATCGATCGCCATTGCACAGCGAATTCACCGGTGTGCGGAATGCAGGCGTCACCCAGGGGCGATCACCCGCAGCGCGGCCTTCCGGATCCGGATGGTGGCGGGCAGCAGGCCGACCTCGTCGCCGTCGGCGCACAGCGGCAGCGGCCGGTCGACGTCGATCGTGACGACCTGTGCGGTGCTCAGTTCGACCTCCGGCCGGTGCACGTGCGTGCCCTTGCGCGACTGCGCCAGGTAGCCGACGACGTCCCGCTTGGGTCCGTCGCCGACCACCATCACGTGCAGCAGGCCGTCGTCGAGCACCGCGGGCGGCACGATCCGCAGCCCGTGGCCGTAGGCGCCGGAGTTGGCGACCACCACGCTGCGCGCCGCCACGGTCCGCGACACCCCGTCGGTGACCACCGTGAACGTGCAGGGTCGCCACCGGGAGATGGCCAGCACCCCGGCGAGGCGGTAGAGCAGCAGCGCGGGCATCCAGCGGTTGGTGTTGATGATCTGCGTGGCCACCGAGTCGACACCGACGTAGACGTTGCCGGGCGCGATCACGCCGTTGACGTCCATGACGTCGAGGGTGCGCACCGGCGCGTCGAGCAGCATCGCGGACAGCGCCGCCGGATCGGTGGGAAGCCCCAGCGTGGCGGCGAAGTCGTTGCCGCGTCCGGCCGGCACGATCCCCATGGTCGCGGCGGTGCCGCCCGCGGCGACCACACCACCGGCGACGTCGCGCACCAGACCGTCCCCACCGACGGCCACCACGACATCGCCGCGCGCCGCCGCGCGCGTCGCGATCTCGACGGCGTGCTCGCGCCCGCGGGTCGCCTCGGTGGCGACGGCGGCTCCCGCGGCACGCAGCCGCAGCGCCACCGGCTCCCAGAACGTCGACGCGCGCCCGCCACCGGAGATGGGGTTGACGACGGCGGTGAAGGCGCGCACCTCAGTCCTCCCCGGTCGGGGCCACCAGCACACCGGGGTTGAGGATCCCGGTCGGGTCGAGCACCTGCTTGACCGCGCGCAGCACGTCGACGGCCAGCGGTCCGACCTCCGCCGCGAACGCCGCGCGGTGATCGGTGCCGACGCCGTGGTGGTGGCTGGTGGCGGCACCGGCGGCGCGGATCGCCGCGTTGGCCGCCGCCTTGGCCGCCGCCCACTGGGCGAGTGGATCGGTGGCCTGCGCGCAGATCACAGTGAAGTACAGCGAGGCGCCGGTCTCGTAGACGTGGGAGATGTGGCAGAGGACCAGCGGTGGGGTGCCCTGCGCCTTGAGCGCGTCGGTCAGCGCCGCGGTCACCGCGGCGCGCAGGGCGGGCAGCCCCGACCAGAACGTGGCGGTCTCCAGCGTCTCGACCAGCGCGCCGCCGTCGAGCAGCGGATCACGCAGGTAGGGGGCGCGGAAGCGACCCTCCCGCCACGCGTCCCCGGCGTCCGCACCGACGGGCTCGCCGCCAGCTGCCGCCAGTGCCGCCGTCGCTCCCGCCCGGCGCGCCTCGACGTCGGCCGCGGTGCCCTCGTAGCCGGCGATGGCCAGGCAGCCGCCGGGGCTGCTCCCCAGCGACCCGGTGGGATCGGCCAGGTTGACGGCGGTCTCCGCCTCGTCCGAGAGCCGCAGCACGGTGGGCAGCGGGCCGTCCTGGACCAGCGCGCGCAGTGCGTCGGCACCGGCGGCGAACGTCGCGAACCGCCACCCCTCGTACACGCGCACGGCCGGAACGGGCCGGACCCGCACCGTGACCGACGTGATCACCCCGAAGGCGCCCTCCGAGCCGAGCACGAGCTGGCGCAGGTCGGGCCCGGCCGCCGACTTCGGCGCCGTGCCGAGCGTGACGGTGCCCTGCGGCGTCGCGAGGACGAGGCCGACCACCATCTCGTCGAAGCGGCCGTACCCGGCGGAGGACTGCCCGGCCGAGCGCGCCGCGGCGTAACCGCCGATGCTGGCACCCTCGTAGGACTGCGGGAAGTGCCCGAGCGTGAAGCCCTGCTCCCCCAGCAGGTGTTCGGCGCGCGGACCGCGCAACCCGGCCTGCAGCGTGGCGGTGCGCGACACCGCATCGACGGCGAGCACGGCGTCGAGCCTGCCGACGTCGAGCGCGACGACCCCGCGGAACCGGGAGCGGTCCGCGGTGAGCCCGCCGACCACGGAGGTGCCGCCGGCGTAGGGCACCACGGCGATCTCGTGGCGCGCGCATGCCACGAGCACCGCGACGACCTCGTCGTGCGAGCCGGGGAAGACGACGGCGTCCGGCGCGTCGGCGGCGTCACCCGCGCGCAACCGCAACAGATCGGGCGTGGACCAGCCGCGGGTGTGCGCCACGCGGACGTCGTGGTCGGTGCGCACGTGCCCGGATCCGACCACGGCGACCAGCGCGGCGGCGGCCGCGTCGGGCAGCGCCGATGCGGGCAGCGTGACGGCGCCGGGCTCCAGCGGTGCCGCTGCACCCGTCACGCCGAGCATCGCCAGCGCTCCCGTGGCCGCGGGCGGCAGCACGGCGGGATGGGCGGGATCGCCCCAGCGGTAGGGATGGAAGTCCACCACCGGCAGCTCCGACTCGATCATCACGGCCCCTCGAACGTCGCTGTACCTGCCCACCTCGTCGCTGATACACTTAACCACGTGATGTCGCAGCGTCGCAACGAACCGGATCTCCGGGCGTCGAACGCCATTCCAGAATCGACGATCCTGGATGCTACGTACTCCCTGCTGCTCTCGATAGGGATGCGGCGCATGACAATGGCCGACATCGCCCGGCAGGCCGACGTCTCGCGCGCCACGCTCTACCGGCGCTGGGGCAGCGTCCGGGAGGTGGTGGGCACGCTCATCACCCGGGAGTTCGCGGCACTGGCCGCCGAGGCCTTCCCCACTGCGCCGGCCTCGGCGCTCGACGCGCTGGTCAGCGGCGTCGTGCACCTGGTGCAGGCGATCCGGGCGCACCCGATCCTGCGCAAGATCATCGAGGTCGATCCGGAGTTCCTGCTGCCCTACCTCCTGCAGCGGCTCGGCACGAGCACCGCCCACCAGCTGCAGCAGCTCGAGGCCGGCATCGCGGCCGGTGCCGCCGACGGCTCGATCCGCGACGGCGACGTCGCCCTCCAGGCCCGGACGGTGCTGCTGATGACCCTGTCGTTCACGCTCACCGCGCCCGTCCTCGTCGAAGGGGAGCAGCTCGCCGCCCTCGACGAGGAGCTGCGCGGCGCGCTCCACCGGTACCTCGCGCCATGACGGGCGCCTCGCTCACCGCGGCCCGGCGCGCCGCCGAGCTCGCCGCGCTGCAGGCCGGCGGGCCCGTGGACGTGCTCGTGATCGGCGGCGGCGTCACCGGTGCCGGCGTGGCGCTCGACGCCGCTACCCGCGGGCTGTCGGTGGTGCTCACGGAGAAGCACGACCTGGCGTTCGGCACCAGCCGGTGGAGCTCCAAGCTGGTGCACGGCGGGCTGCGCTACCTCGCCTCCGGTGCGGTCGGGATCGCCCACGAGAGTGCCGTCGAGCGCGGCGTCCTGCTCCGACACACCGCGCCGCACCTGGTCAGGGCCCTGCCGCAGGTACTTCCCCTGCTGCCGGACACCTCGTTCGGCACCGCGGCGATGGTGCGGACGGGACAGCTCGCAGGCGACCTGCTGCGCATCGCCGCCGGCACCCCGTCGCGGATCCTGCCGCCCCCGCGCCGCGCCTCGGCCGCGGAGGTGACGCGCTGGGCCCCGACCGTGCGCACCGACGGGCTCCGCGGCGGCCTGCTGATGTGGGACGGCCAGGTCGTCGACGACGCCCGGCTCGTCGTCGGGCTGGCCCGCACCGCGGCCGCGCACGGCGCGCGCATCCTCACGCGCTGCGCCGCCACGCAGGTCACGGGCCACGGCGCGGTGCTGCGCGACGAGCTGACCGGCGCCGAGCACACCGTCGACGCCCGCATCGTGATCAACGCGGCCGGCGTGTGGGCGGGCGGGCTCGCCCCCGGTATCCGGCTGCGCCCCAGCCGCGGCACGCACCTGGTGTTCCCCGACACCGCATTCGGCGGGCTGCGCGCCGGGCTGACGGTGCCGGTCCCCGGCTCCCGGAGCCGCTTCGTGTTCGCGCTCCCCGCGGCCGGCGGTCGCGTCTACGTCGGCATCACCGACGAGGAGGCGCCCGGCGACGTCCCGGACGTGCCGCAGCCCTCCGACGGCGAGATCGACTTCCTGCTCGCGACACTCGGCTCGGTGCTGCGCGTCCCGCTGACCCGGGCCGACCTGCTCGGCACGTACGCCGGGCTGCGCCCGCTGCTCGACACCGGCGACGGCGCGACGTCGGACGTGTCGCGCAAGCACGTGGTGCTCACCGCGCCCGACGGGCTCGTCACGGTGGTCGGCGGGAAGCTCACCACCTACCGCCGGATGGCGCAGGACGCGCTCGACGTCGCACTCGCCGGAGCCGGCATCGCCGCCGGGCCCTGCCGCACCCGGCGGCTGCCGCTGGTCGGGGCCGCCGACCCGGCCACGCTGCGCGGCCTCACCACACCGGGACGGCTGGTGCGCCGGTACGGCACCGAGGCCGGCGCGGTCGTCGCGGAGGCTGGCGGCGATCCGGCCCTGCTGGCCCCGATCGCCGAGGGCATCGACGTGACCCGGGCCGAACTGCTGTTCGCCGTGCGACACGAGGGCGCGCTCGACACCGGCGACCTGCTGGACCGGCGCACCCGGATCGGGCTGGACCCGGCGGCCCGGGAGCGGGCGCTCCCGGTGGCGGCGGAGGTGCTCGTCCGATCTACACCGTGAGCACCAGTTTGCCCGTGGTGTGGCCGAACTCCCCCGCGCGGTGGGCGTGCGAGGCCCGCTCCAGCGGGAACGTCTCGGCCACGAGCACCCGCAGCCGCCGGTCGTCGACCAGTGCGGAGAGCGACTCCAGCCCGACGCCGTCGGGCTCCACGATCATGCCGGTGGCGCGCAGGCCCCGATCGGCCGCGGCGGCGACGGCAGCGGCGGCCGCCGCCGAGGGCATGCAGATCAGGCGGCCCTCGGGGTGCAGGATCGCCAGCGACCGCACCGCGACCTCACCACCGATCAGGTCCAGCACCAGGTCAACCGGCTCGATCACCTTCTCGAACGCCTCCGAGCGGTAGTCGACGGCCTCGTCGATGCCCAGGTCGTGCAGCAGGTTGTGCTTGCCGACCGAGGCCGTGCCGATCACGTGGGCGCCACGGGCCTTGGCGATCTGCACGGCGAGGTGACCCACCCCGCCCGCGGCGGCATGCACGAGCACCCGCTGCCCGGGCTGCACGTCGGCCACGTCGACGAGCGCCTGCCAGGCCGTCAGGCCCGCCAGCGGCAGCGCGGCGGCCTCGATGGCCGACAGGGGCGCTGGGCGAAGTGGCGCGACGGCGCCGTCACGAACTCGGCGTAGCCGGCGGCCTGTCGGGGGAACCACGGCATGCCGAACACGGAGTCGCCGACCGCGAACCGGGTGACCCCGGTGCCGATCGCGTCGACGGTGCCCGCAACGTCCCAGCCGACCGTGAACGGCGGCGGGCCGAGCACCGCTGCCATCCCGGTTCCGGCACGGGTCTTCCAGTCCACGGGGTTCACCCCGGCGGCGGCGACGCGGACCCGGATCTCGGTGGGCAACGGCTCCGGGATCTCGGCCCGACCCAGCTCCAGGACCTCGGGTCCGCCCGTCGACAGCTGCGTGATGACGCGCATGGTTCCCACCGCGGATGCCTACCATCGTCACCATCGGGGCACCGGACGGGGCATGCCGAAACGGTGTAAACGTCAGGCTACGGTGACGTGGTGGCCACCCTTCCGGAGTCCGCCCGCCAGCTCATCGCGTCGGGACGGCTCGCCCACTGCACCACCCTCAATGCCGACGGCAGCCCGCAGGTCAGCGCCGTCTGGATCGGGCTGGACGGCGACGAGATCGTGATGGCCCACATGGGCGACTACCGCAAGCTGAAGAACCTGCGCCGCGATCCGCGCATCGCGTTCTCCCTCGACGCGGCCGAGCGCAACGGCGTCGGCATGCAGCACAACCTCGTGATCTACGGCACCGCCCGGGTCACCGAGGGTGGCGCCGCCGACCTGCTGCGCCACCTCGTCACGGTCTACGTGGCGCCCGACGCGGAGTTCCCGCTGCCGGCCGATCCGCCGCCGGGATTCGTCGTGCACACCACGGTGGACCGGGTGGGCGGCGTCGGGCCCTGGGCGTGAGCCCTACGGGCTGTCGATCACCGTGGGCACGTCCTGCTTCCAGGTGAGGTAGCGCTCGGTCTCCACGAGCACGGCACCGGCCAGCCACAGCGCCACCACGCCGTCGTCGGCCAGACCGAGCGGACCCAGTACCAGCTCCGGGACGAGGTCGACGGGCGAGACGAGGTAGGCCACGGCGAGCACCAGCAGCGCCAGCCTGCCGCGGGTGAGCTCCGGGTAGCGGCCCGACAGCGTGGCGCCCGCCATCCTCGGCAGCGCGCGCAACCGGTCGCCGAGGCCCGGTGATCCCGGGCGGCGGCTGTGCAGCAGGGCGCGCCACAGTGCACCGAACGCCGCCATGCGCTGGGGTCCGAACTTGGCCATGCCGGACAAACGAACAGAAGCCCCCGAGCGTTCCGCCGGTCACCCGGCGGGGTCGGGCCGCTGCAGGGAGTCCCCCGCGGGCCGGACTACGATCCGGGTTCGTCAGGGTCGTACGGGGGAGTCGCTCGATGGGTGTGGTGTCGCGGGCTGCGCGACTGGTGCTCGTGGCCGGAATGGCCACGGTGGCGGTCGGCTGCGGCGGATCGGTGGCCGACGCCGACGCCCCCATCATCACGCGCACGGTCGTGCCGCAGACCCCGTTCTGCCAGGCGGTGCAGGCCAACTCCGACGCCCTGCGCCCGCTCAACTCCGCTGCGACCCGGGGCGTGGGCGGTCCCGACGACCTGAAGCAGGCGGGCGACGCGGTGCGGCGCACGGGCTCCGACCTCGTCGCGCTGGCACCCAGCGACCTGAGCAAGGATGTGCAACGCATCGTCGACGCGTTGAACCTGCAGGTGGACGCGCTCGTCGCGGCGGGCGGTCGCGCCGTGCAGCCCAGCCCGGAGGCGGCGGCCCAGCTCAACTCCCCGGAGCTGCTCAGCGCCAACCAGCGGGTGAACGCCTACGTCTCGCGCGCGTGCGGCCGGACGCCGAGCACCACCTCCCGCTGACGCCTTTGGGTCAGCTGCCCAGCGAACGGCGCGAGCGACCCTTCACGGCGCTGTAGGCAGCGGCGCCGACGAACACGACGGCACCGATGACGAGTGCGATCCACACGACCTTGAACAACGCGCCGATCACGATGAACGCGAGCCAGATCGCGACGGCGGTACCGAGGATCTTGAGCACCATTGCAGCCTCCAGTCGACATCCTGTCCGACGAGTGACGGCGCGGGGAAGTTCCCCGATCCAGCATCGTCAAGTAGCTTGACTGATTCTCGCGGCCGCGGCATGCTCCTCATGTAGTCAACCACCTTGACCAAGGAGCTCCGATGGCCGTCCTCACCAGCCCGATCGCACCCACCCACGACATCGGGGGCGCCCGCTTCACCTCGCTCGCCACCCCGTCGCTCGGCAGCACCGACACCAGCGTCTGGATGGTCGAGATCGACCCGGGCACGCCGGCGAACCCGCACGAGCTCACGCGCGAGGAGGTGTTCGTGGTGCTCTCCGGACACGCCCGCGTCCAGCTGGCCGGCCACGAGCACGAGGCGGCACCCGGTGATGCCATCGTCGTCCCGCCGAACACCCCGTTCGCGCTCAGCGCGGCGGGCGCCGACCCGTTGCGCGCGCTGTGCTGCTTCCCGGTCGGAGGCCAGGCCCGCCTCGCCGACGGCGCGGCCTTCACGCCACCCTGGGCGGTATGACAGAACCGCGTGTGACCGAACCCGGGGCCGCGGCGAGCAGCGACGTCCCGATGGCCCGCCTCCTCGCGATGGCCTACCGGCTGCTCGTCGACGGCCTGCACGAGCGGCTCGCCCGGCGAGGGTGGGACGGGGTGCGCCCGGCGTTCGGCTTCGTGTTGCTGGCGCTCGCGGGCGGCCCCGCCACGGTGAAGGACCTCACGGCGGCGCTCGGCACGTCGAAGCAGGCGGTGTCGCAGCTCGTCGACGACATGGTCGGGTCCGGGTACGCCACCCGCGCCGTCCACCCCGAGGACGCCCGCGCCCGCAACGTCGCCCTCACCGACCAGGGCCATCGCCTGCTCGGTGCCGTCGAGGAGGTCTACCGCGAGCTCGAGGACGAGTGGGCGCAGCTGATCGGGGCAGGCCGGCTCGACCAGGTCCGCGCCGACCTGCAGGCCGTACTGCGGGCCGCCTACGGAGGCGAGCTGCCGTCGGTGCGCCCGGTCGGATGACCGATCCGTTCACGACGTGGCACGGACCGCAGGCCACGATGCCGTCATGACGATCGACATCACCGCGGCAGCGGGCTTCATGGCCGGACACGCCCGGCAGCTCGACCGTCGCCGCTTCGCGCTGCTCACCGGCACCGGCGAGCCGGCAGCCGTGCTGGCCGCGCTGGAGGGCTACCGCAACCCCGACGGCGGCTACGGCTGGGGCCTCGAGCCCGACCTGCGCTCGGCCAGCAGCCAGCCGGGTGGGGCCCTGCACGCCCTCGAGGCGCTGGCCGAGTTGCCGCCCGCACCACAGGCGCTCGCACTGTGCGACTGGCTCGCGACGGCGACGCTGCCCGACGGCGGGCTGCCGTTCGCCAGCCCGGTGCCCGACCCGGCGGCGTGCGCGCCGTTCTGGGCGAGCGCCGACCCGGGAACCTCGTCCCTGCAGATCACCGCGTGCGTGGCGGCGACGGCGCACCGCGTGGCCGCGCACGATCCGGCCGTGGCGGCCCACCCGTGGCTCGCCACGGCGACCGCGTACTGCCTCGACGCGGCCCGGGCCGTGGACGCCGGTACCCACGCCCTCGAGCTGGCCTTCACGCTGCACCTGCTCGACGCCGTGCACGACACGGAACCCGCCGCCCCCGCCCTGCTGGACCGGCTGGGCGCGCTGATCCCGGCCGACGGCCTGCTGCCCGTCGCGGGGGGCAGCGACGGCGAAGCGCTGCGCCCGCTGGACGTCGCCCCGGAGCCCGGACGGCCGGTGCGTGCGCTGTTCACCGCCGAGGCGGTGGCCGCGGACCTCGACCGACTCGCCTGCGGCCAGCAGCCCGACGGCGGGTGGGCGGTCGACTACGCCAGCTACTCCCCCGCCGCGGCACTGGAGTGGCGCGGACACCGCACGGTGTGGGTCCTATCGACGCTGCGCAGCAACGGGATGTCCTAGCCGGGACGGTCGGCCGGCCGACCCGTCGCCATCGTGTGACTCAGGTCACCTAGTCTTCAGAGCCATCGCGATATATCGTGATGGCACACGAGCTACTCAGTGCTATCGAAGCAGGAGGCTCGCAACGTCTGAGGAGACATCAACCATGAACGCCATGAATCCCGCATGGGAACCACAGTGGACCGGCTTCCGCGGTCGCCGGCACAACCGTCCGTTCGGCCCGATGGGAGCGCGGATGAGCGCCGAGATGGGTGACCCCACCCCGCCGCCCCCGCCGCCCTTCGAGGGCCCGGCCGACGATGAGAACGACGGTCACCGCGGTCGCCGCGGTGACCGGCGCGGTCGCCGCGGCGGCCCGCCCTTCGGCCCCGGATTCGGCCCGGGCTTCGGCCCCGGCTTCCCCGGCCGTCCCGGCCGAGGCTTCGGCGGCCCGCGTGGCCGCGGTCGCGGCAGGCGCACCGCTCGCGGTGACATCCGCGCCGCCGTGCTCGCACTCGTCTCCGAGCAGCCCCGCCACGGCTACGAGATCATCCAGGCCATCGCCGAGCGCTCCGGTGGCCTCTGGCGCCCGAGCCCCGGCTCCGTGTACCCCACGATCTCGCAGCTCGAGGACGAGGGCCTGGTCGGCGTCGAGAAGGCCGAGGGCCGTCGCGTGGTCTCGCTCACCGAGGCCGGCACCGCGTACGTCGCGGAGCACCGCGCCGAGCTGGACGCCGTCTGGGAGTCGATCGGAGCCGACTCCGACGACGAGGCCACCGGGCTGTTCGAGCAGCTCTCACAGCTGCACGCGGCCACCCAGCAGGTGATGGCCGCCGGTACGCCGGAGCAGATCACCGCAGCCACGGCGGCACTCGCCGAGGCCCGCAAGACCATCTACCGGCTGCTCGCCGAGTAGGTAGACAGGCCCTTCCGAACATGAGACGGCCCCGGCACAGGGTTGCTGTGCCGGGGCCGTTCCACGTCCGGGGAGGACGTCAGCAGTCGCGCAGCTCAGGGCTCTGGTTGAGCACCTGGCCCCGCGGACTGATGAACTCGCGGTAGATCGGCGAGTCCACGGATGCGGGGGCGAACGCCGCCACCCGGTGGCAGTTCTGGAAGGCCAGTACCACCCCGAAGTGGCGCTCGAGCGCGCCGCGGATGGCATTGCTCGCCAGCGCCCGCAGCAACTGGCCGCGCTCGCGCTCCGACGGCGGCGGCACCTCGTGCTCGCCGAACGGCGCCTCGGGCCGGGCGAGCCGGTCGTCGGCCGCCTGGGAGACGACATCCCAGGCATAGGGCAGCGAGTCGCGGACGACGGCGACGAACTGC
Source organism: Pseudonocardia sp. GCM10023141 (assembly GCF_042653605.1). Classification (NCBI taxonomy): domain Bacteria; kingdom Bacillati; phylum Actinomycetota; class Actinomycetes; order Pseudonocardiales; family Pseudonocardiaceae; genus Pseudonocardia; species Pseudonocardia sp. GCM10023141. Next base: position 63,017 of record NZ_JBHSIR010000082.1, on the reverse strand, counting down.
GCGTCGTCCAGCTCGCCGCGCGCGGCGGAGTCGAGGACGTGGGTGGGGACGTCGAGGGACAAGGTTTCCTCCTGCGGGATGGGCCGGTGCATGGAGATCAGGCAGGGACGGGCCGGGCCGCGCCGTAGCTGAACCCGGGGTCGATCTGGGCGGCGAGATCTGCGCCCGCGGCCTTGTTGCCCCAGGCGGCGGCGTTGCGCAGGTGGAAGTCGACGGTGCCGCGGTGGTAGGCCACCCAGTCGCGCTCGCGTGCGTCGAGCGCCGCGAGGACGGCGTCGAAGGCGGCCAGGTTCGCGGGCTCGAGCTCCGCGACGGGTGCCACCGCGCCGCGTTCGGCCGCGCGCACCCACGCGGACTGTCCGACGACGCCGACCAGCGCGTCGCCGACCTGCTCGTGCAACCACAGCGCGTCGGCCGCGTCGGTGACCTTGTTGCCGAGCACCCGCAGCGCGACGCCGTGGCCGGCGGCGTGCTCGGCGTACTGCCGGAAGACCCCGATGCCGCGCCGGGTCGGTTCGCTGACCAGAACGGTCAGGTCGAAACGGGTGAACAACCCGGACGCGAACGCGTCGGCGCCCGCGGTCATGTCGACCACGACGTACTCACCCGGCCCGTCGAGCAGGTGGTTGAGGAAGAGCTCCACCGCGCCGGTCTTGGAGTGGTAGCACGACACCCCGATGTCGTCCTCGTCGAACGCACCGGTGACGAGGTAGCGCACGCCGTCGGGAGCGACCGCGGCGTAGCGCGCGAGCAGCTCCCCCTCGGGGTCGAGGTCGACCAGCCGCGAGCCGGCACCCGGCGGGGAGGTCTTGATCATCACGTCGGCGCTCGGGATGCGCGGGTTGGCACCGCGCAGGTGGTCCTTGAGCCAGCGCAGGTCCGAACCGAGGGCGCGCGGCGGCGCCCCGTCGTGCCCGAGAGCCTGGCCGAGGTGCTGGTTGATGTCGGCGTCGATGGCCAGCACCGGCCTGCCCAACGCGGCGAGATAGCGGCTGAACACCGCAGCGGAGGTCGTCTTCCCGCTGCCGCCCTTGCCGACGAACGCGATGCGCACCCGGTCCTCCTCAGTGGTCGAGCATCAACTGAGGGTAGACGATAATCGTTATCACTATCGAGTGATGACACCAGGGTTGTTGATCAACACTGCGTCAGCGCCTGCGCGCCAGCACCTCGCGCAGCGGGGGGACCACGACGCCTTCCACGGCCATCTTGCGACGGGCGCGGCGCCGCGCCACCAGCACGCCGACCAGCGCGGTTCCCCAGATCAGGTACTGCACCGTCCAGGCCACGCGGAACGCCTCCGGCGTGTAGCCGTCCGGGCTGACGAGCCCGAGCACCACCCCCACCCCGAACGCGACGAGCAACGACGCGAGGAAGCCGCCGACGTTGACGATCCCCACCGCGGTGCCCTGCCGGTGGCCGGGGTTGAACGTGCGGGCGAAGTCGAAGCCGATCATCGAACCAGGGCCACCGACCGCCAGCACCACCATCAGCGCCACGATCAGCCACCGCGGCGCGGGCGGCGGCACGGCGAGCACGGCCGTCCACGTCACGGCGGTGACCACGATGATCGACAGCACCAGCCACGACCGGCGCAGCGGGTGTCGCGCCGTGAACTCCCCGATCAGCGGCCCGGCCAGCACGGCGACCGCCACGAACATGATGAGGAACGCGCCCGCCTCGCCGGGCGTGAAGCCCTGGCCCGCGACGAGGTAGGGCACGCCCCACAGCAGGGCGAACACGGTTCCGGAGAACTGCGTGCCCATGTGCGTCCACAGCCCCAGCCGGGTGCCGGGTTCGCGCCACGAGGACTTCAGGCCCTCGATGACCTCGCGGGGTGACGCTGCGGGCGGGCGGGCGGGGGCCCCGGCGGGCCGGTCCTGCATCACGATGGCGACCGCCACCGCGGCGGTCACCCCGAGTGCCGCCGCCGAGACGAACGCCGTGCTCCAGCCCGGCCCGTGCAGCAGCGCGGCCAGCGGAACCGCCGACAGGACCTGGCCGAACTGCCCGAGCAGGCCGGTGAGCTGCGTCATCAGCGGCACCCGGCGCGCCGGGAACCACGCGGTGACGACCGAGAGCACGCTCACGAACGTGAGGGCGTCGCCCGCACCGACGAGCACGCGCGCCAGCACCGCGAGCGGTAGGGTGGTCGCCAGTCCGAGCAGCAACTGACCGGCGGCCATGATCAATGCACCGGCCACCACCAGTCGCCGCGCGCCGAACCGGTCGAGCAGCACGCCGGCCGGCACCTGTAGCGCGGCGTAGACCAGCAGTTGGAGCACGACGAAACCCGACAGCGCCGCGGGTCCGGCCGAGAACCGCTCGGCCGCGTCGAGCCCGGCGATGCCGAACGACGTGCGGTGCAGGACGGCCACGATGTATGCGAAAAGCCCGACGGCCCACACGGCCCAGGCACGACGTTGCTGATTCATCTCGTACCCGATGGTGCGGGATCGTTGCCCGGAACGGGATGCTGTGCGTGCAGCTTCACGTTGTGGTCTGCGAGACAGTGGACTGCGAGAGACGCGCGAGGGGCGGGGCCACCAGGCCCCGTCGGGAAGTGGAGGTGTGCGGTGCTGGATCCGGCCGAGCTGTACGAGGTCGCCGAGGACGCGCCCGAGCTGGACGAGCCGGTGCTGCTCGTGGCGCTGGACGGTTTCGTCGACGCCGGTGCGGCCGCACGGCTGGCCGTGGCGTCGCTGCAGGTCGACCGCGAGGCCCTCGTGGTGGCCAGGTTCGACGTCGACCAGCTGGTGGACTACCGGTCGCGGCGCCCGTCGCTGCGCTTCGAGACCGATCGCTGGACCGCCTACAACGCCCCCGAGCTCGACGTCGTGCAGTTGCACGACACCGGTGACACGCCCTACCTGCTGCTGTCGGGCCCGGAGCCCGACACGCAGTGGGAGCGGTTCTCCGCCGCTGTCGAGGAGCTCGTGCAGCGGTTCGGGGTGCGGCTGGTGATCAACCTGACCGCGATCCCGATGGCGGTGCCGCACACGCGTCCCATCGGCGTCACCGCACACGGCACCAGGCCGGAGCTGACCGAGGGCCACGAGGCCTGGTTCGCCACCGCGGAGGTGCCCGGCAGCGCGGTGGGGCTCATGGAGTTCCGGCTCGGTGAGGCCGGCCGCGACGCGATGGGCTTCGCCGTGCACGTGCCGCACTACCTGGCGCGCGCGGAGTACCCGCAGGCCGCCCGCGTGCTGCTCGATCACGTCGGGCTCGCCGCCGGGCTCTACCTGCCCACCGAGGCGCTGATGAAGGCGGCGGAGCGGGCCGAGGAGGAGATCTCCGAGCAGGTCGAGGCGTCCGACGAGGTCAAGCAGGTGGTGCTGGCGCTGGAGCGCCAGTACGACACCGTGTCGGAGGGACGCGGCGACCGCGCGAGCCTGGGGCTCGGTGGCGAGCTGCCCAGCGCCGACGAGCTGGCGGCCGAGGTGGAGAAGTTCCTGGCCGACCAGGACGACGACAAGGACGGCAACAGCTAGGAGCCCGCTCCGAGCTCGGGGATTGCAGGATGAGAATCGGCGCTCTCGGGTGCGGTTGGGCAGTGTTCCCCTGCTTCAGGGCGCCCCCGCCGGGCCGGCAGATCAACAGGAGGGCACAACAGTCACCCGGCGCGGACGAGCCGCACCCCGCGGTCCTCGGGACGGCGCTGTGGTGCGGGTGATCAACGCCCACTGGTTCGGTGTTGACCATGAGCCAGTAGGCGTTGATCAGCGCGTTCGCCGCCGAGCGCGTACTGGCTCATGATCGAACCGGAACCTGTGGGCGTTGATCACTCGCCCGGCGCGGCGGCGGGCTCTTGCGCGGGGGCGTCGGGTGCGCTTCCCGGTAGGTCCCGCTGGTAGGCCGCGTTCGGACGGGGATTCTCCTGACAGCCACTTTCCCGCAACGTCGTTGCGGCAAAGTGGCTTTCCTGCAATCCCGGCGAGGTCGGCGCACGCTCCCACCGCACCACCCCGCGCACCATCAGCCCCACCCGCTCCCCCACCGACGGTGTCCGGAAGCCGGGACACCGGGCCGTCACCACCCCCGCCGCCCCGGCCACCTCCAGCCGCACCAGGGCGTCGTGGCCGTGGAACTCGACCGCCACCACCTGCGCCACCACCCCGGGCGTCCCGATCTCGATCTGCTCGGGACGCAGCAGCACCGTGACCGGCCCGTCGGGCGCCGCGACCGGCAGCGCGCCCAGCGCGCAGGTCGCCGTCCCGGCCGAGACGGTGGCGGGCAGCGCCACCACCGCACCGACGAACTCGGCGACGGCCCGGTCCACCGGGTTGCGGTAGAGCTCGGTGGGGGTGGCTTCCTGCACGATCGCGCCGCCGCGCATGAGCGCCACCCGCGAGGCCAGCGACAGCGCCTCGGACTGGTCGTGGGTGACGAGCACCGTGGTCGTCCCGGCCGCGGCGAGCGCGTCGACGACCGCGCGGCGCGTGCTCTCCCGCAGCTCGACGTCCAGCGCCGAGAACGGCTCGTCGAGCAGCACGATCCCGGGTGCCGGGGCGAGCGCGCGGGCCAGCGCCACCCGCTGCTGCTGCCCGCCCGACAGCTCGTGCGGGTAGCGGTGCGCGTAGCCCGCATCGAGGCCGACGAGCTCGAGCAGCGGCGGCACCCGCGACACGTCGCGGCGGGCCCGGCGCGGCAACCCGAACACGACGTTGGCGGCCACCGTGAGGTGCGGGAAGAGGTTGCCGTCCTGCGTGACGTAGCCGATCCGGCGGTCCTCGGGGGCGAGTGCCGTTCCGGGACCGGCCACCTGCCGCCCGTCGATCGTGACGGTGCCGGCATCGGCCCGGTCGAAACCGGCGACGAGGCGCAGCAGCGTGGTCTTGCCGCAGCCGGAACTGCCCAGCACGGCGGTCAGGCCGCCCGCTGCCACGTCCAGGTCGATGCCGTGCAGCACCGACACCGGGCCGTAGGCCTTGTGCACATCGCGGAGCTGCAGTCCCGCGGTCACGCGCGCCTGCTCTCGCGGGTCAGCAGCCAGGCGACCGGCGCGGAGATCACGATCATCAGCAGCGCGTAGGGCGCGGCGGCGCCGTAGCGGATCTCCGAGCTGGCGCTCCAGAACTGGGTGGCGAGCGTGCGGGTGCCGATCGGGGCGAGCAGCAACGTCGAGGTCAGCTCCGTGACGACGGCCAGGAACACCAGCGCCGCACCCGCACCGAGACCGCGCAGGATCAGCGGCAACGTCACACGCAGCAGCACGCCACGCGGCCCGACGCCGAGCGAGCGCGCCAGGTCGTCGAGCTCGGGGGGCACCTGGCCCAGCGCCGCCCGCACGCTGACCATGGCCCGGGGCATGAACAGCACCGCGTAGGCGCCCAGCAACATCACCAGGCCCTGGTAGAGGACCGGCACCACGCCGATCGCCAGCGTGATGAGCGCGAGTGCCACGACGATGCCGGGCAGCGAGCTGCCGACGTAGGTGCAGCGCTCGAGCAACCGGCTCAGCCGGCCGCGGTGGCGCACCGCCAGCCACGCGACGGGCAGCGCGAGTGCCACCGTCACGGCGGCGGCCGCCGCGCCCAGCCCCAGCGACGTCGCCGTCGTGGCGACGAGCGCCGCGAGCGGGAACGCCGTGGACGTGCTGGTGACCAGCCAGGTCGCCACGCTGCCCAACGGGACGCCCAGCGCGATCACCACCAGCACCGCCATCGCGACCAGTGCCGGGACGCGAGCGGCGCCGAGCCGGTGCGGGACGGGCCTGCGGGCGGCGCCGGCCCCGACCCGCGCGGTCCGCACCCGGCCGGCCAGGCGCAGCTCTCCGACCAGCAGCACCAGGCAGAGCAGGACGAGTACACCGGCGAGCATCGTCGCGCCGGACCCGTTGAACGTGGACTGGAACTGGTCGTAGATCGCCGTGGTGAACGTGGCGAACTGCAGCGACTGCAGCGCACCGAACTCGGAGAGCAGGTGCAGCCCGACGAGCAGGGCGCCGCCGAGCAGGGCCGGGCGCAGCTGCGGCACGACCACGCGCCAGAACGTGCGCCACGGCCCGTTGCCCAGCGCCCGCGCCAGCTCCTCGAAGGCCGGGTCCAGGCCGCGCAGCACGGCGGCCACCGGCAGGTAGACCAGCGGGTAGTAGGACAGGCTCGTGATCAGCACCGCGGCGCCGAGACCCTGCGCCCACGGCGTCAGCGAGAACCAGCCGACGCTGTTGACGAACGCCGGGACGGCCAGCGGGGCCGCCATGAGCGCCGTCCAGGCACCGCGACCGGGCAGGTCGCACCGCTCCACCAGCCAGGCGGCACCGGTGCCCAGCACGGCGCTGACCGCCATGCCCAGCACCGTCAGCAGCACGGTGTTGACCAGCAGCTCCCCCACCCGGGGCCGCCAGACGAGCGCCACGACCTGGTCGGCCCCGGCACCGAACGCCCCGACCACGACGTAGCCGAGCGGGATCGCCGTGAGCGCCCCGACCGCGAGCGCCGCGGCCAGCCGCAGCCGCGGGTAACCGGTACGCCCCCGGCCACCCGCCGCGACGGCGCGCGTCACAGCAGGCCGACGCGCTGCATCTCGGTGACGATCTTCGGTCCGTTGAGCGTGTTGAGGTCGACGTCGGGCGGGCTCAGCTCGGTGAGCGGCTTGAGCTTCGCGTTGGGTGCGATCCCGGAGGCGACCGAGTACTCGAGGGCCTTGCTGTCCGACAGCACCTTCTGGCCCTCGGCGCTGGTCATGAAGGCGAGGAACTGCTGGGCCTGCGCGGCGTGCTTGCTCGAGGCGAGCACCCCACCGCCGGACACCGACAGGAACGCGCCCGGGTCCTTGTTGCCGAAGAACTGGAGCTTGGTGTTGGCGCTGTTGGCACCGCTGTCGGCCTGGTCGCCGTACCAGTAGTAGTGGTAGATGACCCCGCCGGGAACCTCGCCCGCGTTGGCCGCCTTCATGATCGTGCTGTTGCCCTTGTAGATCTTGGCGTTGTCCTTGACGCCCTGCAGCCACGCGGCCCCCGCCGCGTCACCCTGCACCGCGTAGACCGCGCTGACGATGGCCTGGAAGTCGGCGCCGCTGGGCGAGATGCCGAACCGGCCCTTCCACTCCGGCTTGGCCAGATCCATGATCGACGCCGGGAGCTGCCCGGCAGGCAGCAGCGTCGGGTTGTAGACGAACACGGTGGAGCGCGCCGCGACGCCGACCCAGTCGCCCTTGCTCGACGAGTACTTCGCGGGCACCTGCGCCGCGGTGGCCTCGTCCACCGGGGCGAACAGGCCCTTGCTCGACAGCAGCGACATCGCCGGCGAGTTCTCGGTGATGAACACGTCCGCGGGCGCGGCCGCGCCCTCGGTCACTATCTGGTTGGCCAGCTCGAAGTCGCTGCCGTTGCGCAGCTCGACCTTGATCCCGGTCTTCGCGGCGAAGGCGTCGGCCCACAGCTGCGCCAGCGCCTCGTGCTGGGCGTTGTAGAGCACGATCGACCCGCCGGCAGCGGGTGCCGCCGGCGCAGGTGGTACCGCGTTCGACGGCGTTGCGGTGCCCGAACCGCAGGCGGTGGCCAGGGTGAGAACGGAGGCGGCAGCGATGCTGAACATGCCGCGGCGGGTGATGCGCACAGGAACTCCTCGACCATCCAGCGTTGAATTCAGGCGAGGCTAACCTTTTCTCCGCGCGCTGAATCTCCCTAGAATGTGGGGGTGCAGCCCCCGACCAGCCACATCACCGAACACCAGCGGTCGGTGCTGCTGCTCGACGACCACCGCGTGTTCACCGACCTGCTCCGACTCACCCTCGACATGCAGCCCGACCTGCGGTGCGTCGCGGTCGCCCACACGGTCGCGACCGGGGTGGCGCTGGCGGCAACGGTCGACGTCGACGTGGCCATCGTGGATCTCCAGCTTCCCGACGCGAGCGGCCTGGACGCGATCGGGCCGCTGCTGGCGGCCCACCCGCGGGCCCGGATCGTGGTGCTCACGGCGCATCCGCGGGCGGCACTGGCCGAGCGGGCCTTCGCGCTCGGGGCGGTGGCGTTCCTGGCCAAGGACGGGGCGCTCGGCGACATCCTCACCGCGGTGCGCGACGCCACGGCCGAACGTCTCATGGTCTGCGCCGACCTGCGCCGCGAGCAGGCGGCGGCGGCGCTCCTCACCCCCCGCGAACACGATGTGCTGCGCGAGCTGGCCGGTGGGCGCGACGCGCCCCGGATCGCCGCGGCGCTGGGCATCTCGCTGCACACCACCCGCGATCACATCAAGGCGATCCTCGCGAAGCTCGACGTGCACTCGCAGCTCGACGCCGTCGTCACGGCCGGGCGGCTGGGGCTCGTCGAGATCGGCAGCCGCATCTGATGCGCAGGGCGCCGCTGCACCCCGCGGTCCGGCGGGCGCTGCTGCGGCACGGGCTGCTCACCGGCGCCGTGGCGGTGGTGCTGTCGGGCGTGCTGCTCGCGGGTGCCTGGATGATCGCCCAGAGCGAGGCGCTGCGCACCGCGCAGCGGGTGTCCACGCAGGTGGCGGGCGCGATGACCGTGTCGCTGTCGAAACGCGACTACCGGCAGCCGCAGCCCGGTCGGCACGAGGAGATGGTGCGTGACCTCGCACCGTTCCTCGGCTCGGGCATGGTCTACCGCGTCAAGGTCTGGCTCGCCGACGGCGCGCAGGCCCGGATCGTGTTCTCCGACGAGCCGCGCAACGAGGGTGACGTCCGGACGTTCGGCGCGGCGCTGGTCACGCGCCTCGACGCCGGTGAGGCGGTGGCCAAGACCGTTCCGCGCGACGACGAGCACCGGTTCGAGATCGCCGAGGGCCACCAGCTCGTCGAGGTCTACATCGGCTTCACCGACGCGGCGGGCGTCCCGATGCGGCTGGAGGTCTACATCCCGGTCGACGTCGCCTCGGCCACCGAGCACGGGATGGCGGTGCTGCTCCCGCTGCTGCTCGGCGGTTTGCTGGCGCTCGGGCTGCTGACGATCCCGCTCACCGTGTCGCTCGCCCGCCGCATGGAGCGTGAGCGGGCCGAGCGCCGCGAGGCGTTGCACTACGGGTTGGCCGCGTCCGACCTCGAGCGCCGCGCGCTCGCCCAGCAGCTCCACGACGGCGTCATCCAGGACCTCGCGGGCACCGGCCTGCTGCTCGACGCGATCCGCCGGGCGGGCGATCACACCACGCTGCTGGACCGGGCCCATCACCTCGTCGAGAAGGACGTGCAGCTGCTGCGCGGCCTGGCCACCGACCGGTTGCCGGCCGCCGAGGTCGGCGACGACCTGGCGGCCGCGCTCGCCGACCTCGTCGCGCACCTGTCGACGCCACCGGCGGGCAGCGCCGCGCCCGCGATCGAGGTGGTGGTGGAGCTGCCCACGCCCCTGGACGGTGCCACGGTGGTCCTGCTGCACCGCGTGGCACGGGAGCTGCTGCGCAACGCCGTGCGCCACAGCGGGGCCCACCACATCGACGTCAGCGTCGCGGCGCCAGGCAAGGAGGGGACAGCCGGGTACGAGGCAGGCGGGCACGGCGCAGGCGTCACGTTGACCGTGACCGACGACGGCCGCGGTTTCGATCCGGACCGGCCCGCTGCCGACGGCCACCTCGGCCTGCACCTGGTGCGGCGCACCGTGGCCGACGCCGGTGGTTCGTTCACGGTCACCAGCGCGCCGGCTCGCGGCACCACCGTGACGGCCACGGTGCCCGCCCGGCCGGTGACCCGGCCGGCGACCCGGTCGACGACACCGCACCTGATCGACTTCCCGTAGCCTCGGCCGGGTGACCGCATCCGGCCCGTCGGACGACGCGCAGCCCGCACGCCGGGCCCGCCCCGGGGCCCGGGCCCCCCACGAGCGCAAGCGCCGGTCGTTCTGGAAGGAACTGCCGATCCTCATCGTGGTGGCGCTGGTGCTGACGTTCCTCATCCAGACGTTCCTGGTGAAGGTCTACGTCATCCCGTCGGCCTCGATGGAGGCCACGCTGCACGGCTGCCCCGGGTGCAACGACGACCGGGTGGCCGTCGACAAGGTCACGTACCGGTTCGGCGACCCGCAGCCCGGTGACGTCGTGGTGTTCCGCGGCCCCGACAGCTGGAACAGCGAGGTCCACATCGATCCGCCCAGCAACGTGCTGGCGCAGGGCCTGCAGGTACTGGGGTCGCTGGTCGGGCTCGCCCCACCCGATGAGAAGGACTTCGTCAAGCGGGTGATCGCCGTCGGCGGCCAGACCGTGCAGTGCTGCGATGCGCAGAACCGGATCCTCGTGGACGGCAAGCCGCTCGACGAGCCCTACGTCTACTACGACCCGGCGGCCCCCGGTCCCGCCCTGCAGGCCGAGTTCGCGCCCGTCACGGTGCCGCCGGGCGAGATCTGGGTGATGGGCGACAACCGCAACGACTCCGCCGACTCCCGCTTCCCCGGCCACGGCCCCGTGCCGGTGGCCAACGTGATCGGGAAGGTCCGCTGGATCGTGCTGCCGTTCTCCCGGTTCGGCAGCATCGGGTCCTGACCGTCAGTCGGTGAGGTCCAGCGCCGCGGCCACGATGCTGTCGGTGTCGAGGCCGTGGTGGCGGAACACGTCGTCGAGGTCGCCGCTCTGCCCGAACCGCGACACCCCCAGGTGCGACGCTCGCACCTGGTTGATGCCGGCGAGGAACGCGAGGGTGTGGGGGTGGCCGTCGAGAACGGTCACCATCGGGGCGGCGCGCCGGGCCGGGAAGGCCGCCTCCAGGATCCAGGTCTCGGCGCTGCCGTGCCCGCCGCGGGCCTGCAGTGCCTCGAACACCAGGCCGGGGCTGGTCACGCAGATGACGTCGCAGTCCTGGCCCTGCGCGGCGAGCCGTTCGGCCGCGGCGAGCGCCTCGGGCACCACCGCACCCATCGCGACGATCGTCGCGGCCGGCTCGCCCGCCGCCCGGCGCAGCGGGTAGGCCCCGCCCACCACCTGGCGGCGGCGCCGCTCGCGGGCGGCGGGATCGGTGGGCACCGCGGCCAGCGTCTGGTCGACCGGGCGGGTGGACAGGCGCAGGTATGCCGACGTCCCGTCGGGGCGGCCCAGCCGCGCCAGCGATGCGAGCAGCGTCCACTCGACGTCGATCGCGAACGCCGGGTCGTAGGAGATGCAGCCGGGTTGTTCCAGCCCGACCGACGGCGTGCTGATCGACTGGTGGGCGCCGCCCTCCGGCGCGAGCGCGACCCCCGACGGAGTGCCCACGAGGATCGACTGCCCGCCCGCGTACATCCCGAACGACCACGGCTCCAGCGCCCGCTCGACGAACGGGTCGTAGAGCACCCCGATGGGCAGCAGCGGTTGGCCCCAGCGGCTCCAGGTGGCACCGAGCTCGCCGAGCAGGCCGACGAGGTTGGTCTCGGCGATGCCCAGCTCCAGGTGCTGCCCGCTGGCGCTCTCGCGCCAGTGCAGGATCGTCTCCGGGTCGTCGGCGAACCAGTCGACGCGGTCGTCGACCGACCAGACGCCCACCTTGTTGACCCAGCCGCCGAGGTTGGTCGACGAGCTGACGTCGGGGCAGAGGGTGACGACGCGCCGGGCCGCGTCGGGTGCGGACCGGGTGAGGTCGAGCAGCGCGCGGCCCAGCGCGGCCTGGGTGGTGGCCGTGCCCGCCGGGGTGCGTCCGATGTCGGTCGGCAGCGCCGGCGGTGCCGTCGTGGTCACCGGGTCGCGGTGCAGCCGCTGCGCCACCTCGGCGCACAGCGCGGCCGCGGCCGAGTCACCGTCGAAGCGCGCCCAGGGGGCGTCGACGTCGGTGCCGACCTGCTCGGCGAGCGTGGCGAACTGCTCGTGGGTCAGCAGCGACGAGTGGTTCTGCGGGTGGCCCTCGCTGGCGAGACCGTGCCCCTTCACCGTGTAGGCGAAGATCACCGTCGGCATGGTGTCATCGATGGCGGCGAACGCGCTGCCCAGCGCGTCGAGGTCGTGACCGCCGAGGTTGCGCACGGCGGCGTAGAGCGTGTCGTCGTCGAGGTCGGCCACCAGCGCCGCCAGCGCGGCGTCGTCGCCGGGAACCCGCTCGCGCAGCTGCGCGGGCGTGCAGCGCAGCAGGCGCTGGTACTCCGGGTTGGGCATGTCGTCGATGCGCCGGCGCAGCGCGTCGCCGCCGGGGCGGGTGAACAGCTCCTCGAGCAGCCGCCCGTACTTCACCGTGAGCACCTGCCAGCCCGCGGCCTCGAACATGCCCTGCAGCCGGGTGGCCCCGATGTTGGGCACCACGCGGTCGAGCGACTGGCGGTTCAGGTCGACGATCCAGACGACCTCGCCGAGCTCGCCCACCATCGGGTCGAGCACCGCCTCCCAGCAGGCGCCCTCGTCCAGCTCCGCGTCACCGACCAGCGAGTACTGCCGGCCGGTGCCGACGGCCGGGTCGAGCGTCGAGACGTAGCGCCGCGCCAGCGCGCCCCAGATCGGGGCCGTGGCGCCGATGCCGACCGAGCCCGTGGAGTAGTCGACGGGGTCGGGGTCCTTGGACCGGCTCGGGTAGCTCTGCAGCCCGCCGAACGCCCGCAGCGTGGTCAGGTAGCGCTCGTCGAGCTCGCCGAGCAGGTAGTTGATGGCGTGCAGCACCGGAGAGGCGTGCGGTTTCACCGAGACGCGGTCGCCGTGGCGCAGGTGCTCGAACCACAGCGCCGTCATGATCGTGACCATCGACGCGCTCGACGCCTGGTGCCCGCCGACCTTCAACCCGCTGAGGTTGGGCCGCACCCGGTTCGCGTGGTGCACGATCGCGGTGGCCAGCCAGAGGACACGCTGCTCGATCTCGCGCAGCGCCTCCGTCGGTCGGGCCTGGGTGCTGGTCATCGTCGTCATCGCCCTCTCCTGGCCGTCATGTTGCGAGGTAACTGCATCATCTGCAGGATGACTGCACAACCGCGGCCGCCACGATTGAGCAGACTGCTCAATCCGGCGCGGGCACGGCCGGGAGGAGCCCGACAGAGTGCGCAACGCCGACCGCCTCGACGCGACCGACGCGCGGCTGCTGCTGGCGCTCTCGGAGAGCCCGCGCGCCTCGGTGCTGGCGCTCTCGGAGCGGCTCGGCCTGTCCCGCAACACCGTGCAGGCCCGGCTGGCCGGGTTGGAGGCGCGGGGCGTGCTCGCGTCGTTCGAACGGCGCATCGACCCCGCCGCGCTGGGCTTCCCGCTCACGGCGTACGTCATGGTCCAGGTCGTGCAGCGGTTGCTCGACGAGGTGGCCGCCGCGCTGGGCGGGGTGCCCGAGGTGCTGGAGGTCCAGGGGGTGTCGGGACCGTCGGACCTGCTGGTGAAGGTCGTCGCCCGGGACGGGGACGACCTCTACCGCATCGCCGGGCTGCTGCTCGCGATCGAGGGCGTCGAGCGGACGTCCACGTCGATGGTGATGACCACGCTCGTCGAGCACCGGGTGGCTCCGCTGCTGCAGCAGCGCGCGGCTCCTGCTCCACCCCCCGGCGGGTAGGAGCCGCTCAGTCGAGCGGCACCGGCGTTCCTCGTCCCGCCGTCGAGCCGGTCGTGGACGACGACCCCGAGCCCGCCCGACCGCGGCGCGCCGGAGACCAGGCACAGCGCCAGCCCGTCCATGACCGTGCACGGCAGCGTGGCTGCCGGCACCCCCGGCTGGGCACTGGTGACGAGCTCGGCGCGGCGGACCTGCGGCCCCACGGCGAGCAGGAACGCGGTGCCACCGAGGCTGAAGGGGACGGTCGACACCAGCCGCGCCGCACCGATCTGTGGGTCGGGCTCCGGCCGATGCAGTCGTCCAGCACGGCCCCGTCGGGCGAGTCCGGCCGATCCGGGAGCCCCCGATCGTCGAACACGATCGGCGCCGCCGCAGGTTCGGGCGCCGGCCCGTCGTGACCCGGCGCGACGAGACGCATCTGGGCCGGGGTCTCACCGGCGTAGATGTCGACGAACGCGACCGCCTCGTCGTGGATTCCCGGCCTCGCGGGAAGACCGATCAGGTACTCCACCCGCTCGGGGTTGAAGACCACCAGCTTCCCGCGAGACATCCGGGTGATGCTGACCGCGCCTGCCGGCGTGCCGCTCCGCCCCGACACGATGACGTTGCCCGGCGGCGTCAGGCAGGCGAGCGCGTCGTTGAACACGAGGGCGGTCTCGAGCGCGCCGGTTCCCATGGCGTACGTGTCCCTCCACGTGTCCGGCGCCGGGTAGTCGGCGGCCCGGCCGCTCTTGGCGACCGCCGCCTTGCAACGATCGATCCGGTCGTTCAACTGTTCCTCCTGGCTGCGGGGCCGGCGTCGCCGCCACCGGCGGAGTGATGGCGGAGTCGGGCCGGGCGGCCGGACCGTTGTCACGGCCCAACCCCACCACGGTCACGAACCTCGTGACGACCAGTGCCGCGACGACGGAGGCACAGGGCCACGACCTCGCGCTGGGCCGCCGGCCGGTCCCCCGGCGGCGCCTCCACCCGATGCGCCCCCTCCCCCGTGGTCATACCCGTAGATGTCCGGCACCCGGCTCCGCGTTGCATCGGGCTTTCCGCTGTGATCCGGACGACCTTGCGCATGGTACCCCCCAGGGGTATTAATACGGGTATGGATCAACACGGGGACCATTCCGGCGTGACCTGGGCAGCCGCGGCACAGGCGACGCTGCACTGCCTCACGGGCTGCGCCATCGGCGAGGTGCTCGGCATGGTGATCGGCACGGCGTTGGACCTGCACAACGGGGCGACGGTGGTGCTGTCGATCGCGCTGGCCTTCGTGTTCGGCTACGCGCTCACGATGCGCGGCGTGCTGAAGGCGGGGCTGGGGCTGCGGGCCGCGCTGGGCGTGGCACTGGCCGCCGACACCGTCTCGATCGCGGTGATGGAGGTGGTCGACAACGCCTTCATCCTCGCCGTGCCCGGCGCGATGGACGCGGGGCTGACGAGCGCGCTGTTCTGGCTGTCGCTGGCCGGCTCGCTGGTGGTGGCGTTCGTGCTCACCACCCCCGTCAACCGGTGGATGATCGGCCGGGGCCGGGGACACGCGGTGGTGCACCAGTACCACCACGGTGGTGCGCACACCTGAGGGCAGCGGCAGGCACTAGTGTCGCCGCCCGTGCCCGAACTGCTTGCGTCCACCGCCGCCACGATGCTCGCCCGCACCGCACGCGCCCAGCGCGACGGCCGGATCCCGTCACTCGTCGCCGGCGTCGTCCGCGACGGCGGGCTGGTGTGGTCGGCCGGACGCGGCGATGTCACCGAGCCGCACACCGACGTGCAGTACCGGCTCGGGTCGATCTCGAAGACGGTCACCGCCATCACCGTGCTGCGGTTGCGGGACGAGGGCCTCGTCGACCTCGACGACCAGCTGGATCTGCACCTGCCCGGCACGCCGCTGGGCGACCGCACGGTGGGACAGCTGCTCGCCCACCTGGGCGGGGCGACCTCGGAGAGCCCCGGCTCGTGGTGGGAGCGCAGCCCAGGCACCACGCTGGAGGGGCTGCGGCTCTCCGAGGCCGACGTCGTGCTGCCCGCCGCGCGGCGCTTCCACTACTCGAACACCGGCTTCGGGCTGCTCGGCGAGATGGTCGCGCGGATGCGCCGGAGCTCGTGGGCCGACGTCGCCCGCAACGAGGTGCTCGAACCGCTCGGCATGAAGCGCACCACGCCCCGCCCGTCCGGCTCGGCGGCGCAGGGGCTGGCGGTGCACCCGTGGGCAGACGTCGTGCAGCACGAACCCGAGCACGATGCGGTGGTGATGGCGCCCGCCGGGCAGCTGTGGGCCACCGCCGACGACCTGGCGCGGCTGGCCACCTTCCTGCTCGGCGACACCGGCGGCGTGCTCTCCCCCGCCACCGTCGAGGAGATGACCGTGCCGGCCGGGATCGACTCGGCCAGTGCAGGCTGGTCGTCCTACGGGCTGGGCGTGCAGGTGCAGCGGGAGAAGGGCGTCACGCTCGTGGGGCACGGCGGTTCGATGCCGGGCTTCCTCGCGGGGCTGTGGGTCGACCGCGAGGAGGGCACGGCCGCGCTGGTGCTGGCCAACGCCACGTCCGGGCTCGACCACGGGTTGACCGCGGCGCTGCTCGCCGATCTGCGCGCCGCCGAGCCCCGCATCGTCGACGCCTGGCGACCCAGCGCCGCTCCCGTGCCGCTGGAGCTGCTCGGGCCCTGGTACTGGGGACCGACCCCGTACGTCCTGCGGGCGATCCCGGGCGGGCTGCTGCACCTGGGCGGGCTGGGACGGCCCGGCCGCTCGTCGCGATTCCGGCCGGGACCGGACGGCACCTGGATCGGGCTGGACGGCTACTTCGCGGGCGAGACGCTGCGCCTGGACGCCACCGCGCTCAACCTCGCCACCTTCATCTTCACCCGCACGCCCTACGACCCCGCTGCACCCGTGCCGGGCGGCGTCGACGATGCGGGCTGGCACGTGCCGTGAGGTGCGTCGAGGCGCCGCAGCGCTACGAGCGGCTCCCCGGCGACGGCCCGTCGATCTTCCTGGCCGGCGGGATCACCGGCTGCCCCGACTGGCAGTCCGAGGCACTCACCCGGCTCGCCGGCACGCCGCTGGTGCTGTTCAACCCGCGCCGGGCGGCGTTCGACGTCGGCCGCGGCGACAACGCGGTGCAGCAGATCGCGTGGGAGTACGAACACCTGACGGCCGCCGACGTCACGCTGTTCTGGTTCCCCCGCTGCGATCCGCGCGAGACGGTGCAACCGATCGCGCTCTACGAGCTCGGCATGGCCGTGGCGGCGGCCCGGGCGGGCACCCGCCGGTTCGCGGTGGGGACGGACCCGGACTACCCGCGCCGGCTCGACGTCGAGGAGCAGCTGCGCCACGCGCTGCCGGGGTGGCCGGTGCACCACACCCTCCACGCCACGGTGGATGCGGCGGCATCGCTGGCGGGGTGAGACGCGCCGCGGTGGCGGGTGGGGACCGACGGCGCCAACCAATTGGCCACCGCGCTAATGGCGAGACGTTGGCGCGGTGGCCACCAGGTTGGCGCGGTGGGGCGCACCCGGGCCCGTCAGGAAAGCCACTTTCCCGCAACGTCGTTGCGGGAAAGTGGCTTTCCTGCAACGGGTGGCGGCCGGCGGCCTCAGCTCGCCGCCGCCGCCGTCCGGTGCTGTTGCGGGCTCACCCCGTGGAACCGCTTGAACGCCGTGCTGAGCGCGAACGAGCTGCCGTAGCCCACCTGCCTGGCCACGGTGTCGAGGGTGCTGTCGGAGTCGCGCAGCAGGTCGGCGGCCATGGCCAGGCGCCAGCTCGCGAGGAACGTCATCGGCGGCTCCCCCACCAGCTCGGTGAAGCGCCGCGCCAGTGCCGCCCGGGAGACGCCGGTGGCCGCCGCCAGCGACGCGACCGTCCAGCCGTGGGCCGGGTTGTCCTGCAGCATCCGCAGCGCCCGTCCGACGATCGGGTCGCCGCCTGCCCGGTACCAGCCGGGCGCGTCCGCGTCCGGGCGGGCGAACCAGGTGCGCAGTGCGGCCACGAGCAGCAGGTCGAGCAGCCGGTCGAGCACGACGTCCTGACCGGGCTCGTCCTTCGTGATCTCCTCGCCGAGCAGCGCGAGCAGGCTCGACTCCCACCCGTACTCGGGCAGCACCAGCAGCGTCGGCAGCGCCGCGATCAGCCGTTGCCCGACGACGCTGCGCATCCGGTAGGTGCCGATGAGCATCGACGTGGTGCCGTCGACGGTATTGCCCCATGTCCGGACCCCGACGTAGCCGTGGGACCGGGTGCCCCAGCTGCGCACCGCCGGGTCGAGCGCCTGGTCGAGCGGCTGCCCGTCGGGCGTGGTGCAGACCTGCCCCGGGTTGATGAGCACCTGCACCGGTGTGGCCGGCTCGTCCGCGACGACGTACGGGTCCGGCCCGAGGATGATCGCGACGTCGCCCCGCCGCAGCCGCCGCACCACGCCGTCGGCCGCGGTGATGCAGGCCTCGCCCCGGGTGACGGCCATCAACGTGAGCGGGGCCTCGTCCTGGATCCGCATCGACCACGGCGCGTCCATCATCGCCCGCAGCAGGAACGCGCCGCGCGCACGCGGACCGTCGAGGAGGCTGCCGAATGCGTCCATGGTGCAGCAGTCTAGACGCTAACGCATGCACATGAGCTTCTCGCCTATGTCGAGTCTCACGATCGTCGTCTTGACTGGCGTCATGACACAGAACAGCGACGCCCCCGTCACTCTCGTGCTCGGCGGCAACGGCAAGACCGGCTCCCGCGTGGCCCAGCGACTCGTCGCCGCGGGCAGGCCGATCCGGATCGGCTCGCGGTCGGCCGATCCCGGTTTCGACTGGGACGACCCCACCACCTGGGAGCCCGCGTTGGACGGCGTCGGCGCCGTCTACCTCTCCTACTACCCCGACCTCGCGGTGCCGAGCGCCGCGGCGGCGGTCGGGGCGTTCGCGCGGCTGGCAGTGGGCACCGGTGCCCGCCGGATCGTGCTGCTGTCGGGGCGCGGTGAGCCCGGCGCGCAGGCCGCCGAGCAGGCCGTCCGCGACGCCGGCGGCGAGGTGACGGTCGTGCGCGCGAGCTGGTTCAACCAGAACTTCAGCGAGAGCTACTTCCTCGACCCGATCCTCGACGGCGAGGTCGCCCTCCCCGTCGACGCCGTGCCGGAGCCGTTCATCGACACCGACGACATCGCCGACGTCGCCGTCGCCGCCCTGACCGGGGACGGGCACGCCGGCGAGCTCTACGAGGTCACCGGGCCCCGGCTGCTCACGTTCGCCGCCGCCGTCGCGGAGATCGCGGCCGCCACCGGTCGGGAGATCACCTTCGTGCCGATCAGCTTTGCCCAGTACGCCGCCGCGCTGACCGATCTGCACCTGCCCGCCGATCTCGTGGGGCTGCTCGAGCACCTGTTCACCGAGGTGCTCGACGGCCGCAACGCCTCGCTGACCGACGGCGTCGAGCGGGCGCTGGGCCGCAAGCCGCGCGACTTCTCGGACTTCGTGCAGCAGGAGGCGACCGCCGGGACGTGGGCGGCGCGGCACTGAGCGGCGCCCCTCGGCGCTGCGCCGAACACCCCCTCCGGTTGACGCGCCGCCCATCAGGACGGAATGTTGTCCGAACATTCCGACCAAATGCCCCGGGAGCACCGCAGCCTCGAGGCCCGAGCGGCGTGAGGGGGTAGGCGTCGACGGCACCACCGCCGACGTCCACGACATGACAGTTCAGGACACACCCCGGGATCCCGGGTCCACCGCAGACGGAACCGAGCCGGAGGTCGGCACCGCCGAGCAGCAGCATCCGCTCGACCGCTGGGTGTTCGGCATCGCCGCCGTGCTCACCGTCGCGTTCCTCGCCTGGGGCGCGATGTCCACCGACACGCTGGCCGCCGTCGCGAAGGCCGTGCTCAACGGCGTGATCAACGCGGGCGGCTGGGCGTTCGTGCTCGCCGCCAGCGGGTTCGTCGTGTTCGCGCTCTACCTCGCGTTCGGGCGCTACGGCCGGGTGCCATTGGGTCGCGACGGCGAGGCGCCGGAGTTCCGCACCGTCTCGTGGGTCGCGATGATGTTCAGCGCGGGCATGGGCATCGGCCTCATGTTCTACGGGGTGTCCGAGCCGCTCACCCACTTCACGAGCCCACCACCGGGCACGGTGCCCGCGGCCACCGACGCCGCGCTCGACGTCGCGATGGCCACCACGCTGTTCCACTGGACGCTGCATCCGTGGGCGATCTACGCGGTGGTCGGGTTGGCCATCGCCTACAGCACGTTCCGCAAGGGCAGGCGCCAGCTGATCAGCTCGGCCTTCGCGCCGCTGCTGGGCACGCGGCGCACCGAGGGGACGTTCGGCCGGGCCATCGACATCCTGGCCATCTTCGCCACGCTCTTCGGGTCGGCCGCATCGCTCGGGTTGGGCGCGCTGCAGATCGGGGCGGGCCTGCAGGCCAACGGGCTGCCCGACATCGGCAAGACCGGCCTGGTCGCGATCATCGCGGTGCTCACCGTCGCGTTCGTGTGCTCGGCGGTCTCCGGCGTCGCCAAGGGCATCCAGTGGCTCTCCAACATCAACATGGTGCTCGCGGGCGTGCTCGCGGTCGTGGTGTTCGTGGCCGGCCCGACCGTCCTGATCCTCAACCTGCTGCCCACCGCGATCGGTGACTACCTCGGCAACCTCGCCTCCATGGCGGCGCGGACGGCCGCGACCGGCGGCGACGCCACCGCCACGTGGCTGGCCGGCTGGACCGTCTTCTACTGGGCGTGGTGGATCTCGTGGACGCCGTTCGTCGGCATGTTCATCGCCCGGATCAGCCGCGGCCGGACGATCAAGCAGTTCGTCACGGGCGTGATCCTGATCCCGAGCGCGGTCTCGCTGGTCTGGTTCGCGATCTTCGGCGGCGCCGCGATCAACCTGCAGCGGACCGGAACCGACCTCGCGTCGCAGAGCACGGAGGGGCAGCTGTTCGGCCTGCTGCACACGTTGCCGCTCGGCGCGGTGCTGAGCGTGATCGCCATGGTCCTGGTGGCGATCTTCTTCGTGTCCGGCGCCGATGCGGCGTCGATCGTGATGGGCACGCTGGCGCAGCGCGGCTCGATCGAGCCGGCGCGGTGGGTGGTGGTGTTCTGGGGCATCGTGATGGGCGGAGTCGCCATCGTCATGCTGCTCGTGGGCAAGGAGGGCGAGGCGCTCACCGGCATCCAGAACATCACGATCATCACCGCGGCGCCGTTCGCGCTCGTGATGGTGGCGCTGTGCGTCGCGCTGGTGAAGGACCTGCGCAACGACCCGATGGTGCGCCGGGGCACCCGCGCGATCACCGCGGTGGAGCACGCCGCGGAGTTCGGCACCCGCACCTACGGCGACAACTTCTTCCTGCCCGTCAAACCGCACGACGACGACGATCCCGTCGCCGACCACACCGCGGGCAACGAGACGAAGTGATCGGCGGCCGGCGGATCACCCATCGTGATCCGCCGGCCGTCACCCGGAACGGCCGGGTCAGGGCTCCAGCACGACCTTGCCGGTGACCTTGCGCTCGTCGATGCGGGCCAGCGCCTCGGCCGCCTTGTCGAGCGGGAACGCCTCGCTGATCAGCGGGTTGAGCGCACCGGAGCGCAGGTGCGGCAGCAGCTCGTCCCATTCGGTCGCCATGTAGCCGGGACGGCTCAGCGCGAACGCCCCCCAGCCCACGCCGACGACGTCGATGTTGTTGAGCAGCAACCGGTTGACCTTCACGGTGGGGATGTCACCCGCCGTGAAGCCGATCACCAGCAGCTTGCCCTCCGGTGCGAGGCAGCGCAGCGAGTCGGTGAAGCGGTCACCACCCACCGGGTCCACCACCATGTCCACGCCGCCGGGCGCGATGGCCTTCACCGCGTCCCGGAAGCCGTCGGCCAGCACCGCCTCGTGCGCCCCGACCGACTTCGCGACCTCGGCCTTCTCCGGCGTCGACGCCACCGCGATCACGCGCGCGCCCAGCGCCGCGGCGAGCTGGATCGCCGCCGTGCCGACGCCGCCCGCGGCGCCCTGCACCAGCACCGTCTGGCCGGCCCGCAGATGCCCGCGCACCAACAGCGCGAAGTGCACCGTCAGGTAGTTCATCGGCAGGCAGGCTCCTGCGGCGAAGGAGATCTCGGCGGGCAGCGGCAGTACCTGGTCGGCGTTCGCGACGGTGAGGTCCGCGAACGCGCCCGTGCCGGCGAACGCGACGACCCGGTCACCGGGCTGGAACGGGGACCCTTCGGGTGCCTCCCGGACGATCCCGGCGACCTCCGAACCCAGCGTGAACGGCAGTTCCGGCTTGTACTGGTACTGCCCCTTGGACTGCAGCACATCGGGGAAGTTCAGCCCGGCGGCCTTGACCTCGATGAGCACCTGGTCGGCTCCGCGACGGGGTTCGTCGACCTCTCGCACCTCCACCGCCGCCGGTCCGTCCAGCCGAACAACCTGCACCGCGCGCATGCAATGATCCCCTTCGTCGACGCCATGACAGACGTTGTGGCAACGGTCGACCCACATCGACGACCTGACGTAGGTATACCCGCCGTCAGCCCCCGGGAGCAGACCTGATGGACCGCACAGGAGTTCTTCGTACCCTGCACGACGTCGGCGGGGCCGCCTGGTTCGGCGGCTCGCTGATGGGCGCCACCGGGCTGAACGCGGCGGCCGACGCCGCCGGGCCCGCCGACCGCGACCGTGTCGTCACCGCGGGCTGGGAGCGCTGGGCGCCGCTGGCCAAGGCCGCGCTCGGCGCGCACGTGCTCGGCAGCGTCGGACTGCTCGCCACCCGCCGCGACCGGGCCAGCGTGATGCGCCTCGCGCTCACCACCGCCGCCGTCGGTGCCACCGCCGGCACGGCCAAGCTCGGTGCCGACCCCAACACGCCCGCGTCAACAATGCACAAACTCGAGTGGGCCATCCCCGTACTTCTCGCCGGTGTCGTCGCGATCGGCGTGAAGGGCCGCTAGCGTCGCGATCATGTCGAGTTGGGCGGACACCGGCCTGTTCCTGCGCGAGTTCGTCCGCGACCCGCTGCACACCGCCGCGGTCGCGCCCAGCTCCCCGGCGCTGGCCGCGGCCATGACGGCCCCACTCCTCGCATCGGGACCCCACCCCGTGATCGTCGAGCTCGGCCCCGGTACCGGCTCGTTCACCCGCGCGATCCAGCAGCGCATCGGTGGCCGCGGGCGCCACGTCGCCGTCGAGCTGCATCCCGGATGGGCGCAGCTGCTGCAGGAGCGCCACCCGGACGTCGACGTGGTGCGGGGAGACGTCCGCGAGCTCGCTGCGATCCTCGCCGATCGGGGCGTCACGCGGGTGGACGCCGTGGTCAGCGGCCTGCCCTGGGTGGCGTACACGCCGGCGCCGGGCGGGCGACCGCTGCATGCGGTGATCACCGACGTCCTCGCGCCGACCGGCGTCTTCACCCAGTTCGCGTACACGTGGTCACGCTGGGCCCCGCCCGCACGGCGTCAGCTCGGCGATCTGCGGGCGCACTTCGGCGATGTCGTGATCAGCCCGACTGTGTGGCGCAACATGCCCCCCGCGGTGGTCTACGAGGCCCGCCGGCCCCGCTGAACCCCGTCGAGAACGCACCTACGGTGATCATCGGGCCCTGTTGATCACGACAGGTACGTTCTCGACGGCGCGACACGCCCGGGATGCGTGCGATGATCCACCCCCGCTGCGTGCAGCCACGGGCGAGCTGAGAAGGTGGGCCGGGTGCGACTGGTGTTCGGCCCCGACGACTTCGAGGAGTACGCGGCTGTCCGCGACAGCCTGCGCCTGCACATCGTCGCGTGGGCCCGCCGCCGCGGCATGGAGGTGGAGCCGTCCCTCGTCGCGGCCGCGCTGGACCACAAGCACGGCGGCGACGGCAGGCTCGGCCACTGGACGCGCGAGCACGTCGCCGACGCGCTGGCCGTCTGGTTCCCCCGCACGGTCGCGCTGCTCGAGGACGACCGCGACGCCGTCCCCACGGCGATGCACGCGCTGATCGGGTTCCTCGCCGACCAGGACTGGCTCGACTCCCTCTCCTCCCCGCCCGAGGAGCTGCACGCGCAGGTCGTCGACTCCACCCCGGCGCTCTACGACGCGCTCGATGACGAGCGCAACCACGACCTCGGCACGTTCTGGGCCGTGCAGATGCTGCGCCACGGCGTGCCGACGGCCGATCCGTCGGCGGTGGCGCGGTTCCTGCAGCAGGTCAACTCCGGCGAGCTGCCGATCGACCGCGGGGCGCTCGACGAGATCACGCGCCGGCAGGCGGCCGACGTCCCCGAGCAGCCGCGGCCGCAGCTCGCGCCCGTCCTGCTGCCCGGTGCGGCCCGGATGCTCGCGGCCGCCGACTCGAGCGTCGCGCTGGCCCGGCTGCGGGCGTTCACCCGCTGGGTCCGCGCCGGGCGCGCGATGACCCGCGAGGGCAGGCTGCTGCTGCACGACGCCCGCTCGGTGGCCGACGCGCTGGACCTCGACCACTTCTCCCGCGACCGGGCCCGCACGAGCGACGACCTGCCCGAGATCACGCTGCTGCTGCACTGGGCGCGCGAGGCCCGGCTGGTGCGGGTGGTGCACGGCAGGCTCGTGCAGGTCCGCAGCTCCGCTCCGCTGCTGTCCCGGCCGATCGAGCTGTGGCGCCGCGCGTTCGAGGCCGTCGGCGGCATCGGTGAGCACTTCGGCGGTTCCAACGTCTTCGGCGCGCCGTCACTGTTCGGCATGGGGCTGGGTGAGGCGTTCCCGATACTGCTGCACCGCCTCTACGCCGCCGGTGGCGAGCCGATCCCGGTCGAGCTGTTCCACCGGGTCGTGCGCGACACCGTCAACGAGCGGATGGGCTGCGTCGTCGACGACCTCGCGGGCGACGTCGAGCAGCGGCTGTGGCGCCGCGACGTCACCGCGCTGCTGGACGCGCTGGAGCTGCTCGGCGCCGTGCACCTCGAGGAGAGCCTCGACGGCGACAACCACGACGAGCTGATCGAGCTGGCCGGTCGTGACGATCCCGACCCGACGCTCGTGTCGCTCACGCCGATCGGGCTGTGGGCGGTGCACGAGATGCTCACCGAGCAGGGCGTGCACGCACCGCTGGTCGGTGAGCTGGCCGGCGAGGACATCGAGTACGTCTGCGTCCGCTGCGCCACGATGCACAGCGAGGTGGCGGAGGCGGAGCTCACGGAGTGGGTGGCGGCGCGGCCGCGGCGAACCGCGGCGCAGGAGATCCTGCGCTACCTCAAGCGGGCCGAGCACCCGGTGCACCGCAAGCTCGCGCTCTACGCGCTCGCCCGCACCGGCACCCCGGGCCGGGAGGTGGCGCGGCAGCGTCGCGACCTGCACACCGGGCACCGGGCGGGGCCGGGCCCCGGGCCGCACATCGACTGCGACGCCCACACCCGCCCGCCGCTGACGGGCTGAGCCCCCGCCCGCCCGACGTTGCAGGAAAGCCACTTTCCTGCAATCTCGTTGCGGGAAAGTGGCTTTCCTGCCATCGCTGCTCGAGGGTGGCCTGCCAGCGGAGACCCGTCCGGAACCCGTCCTGCAACGGAGACCCTGCCGCGCCGAGCGAGTGGTCAACGCCCACCGGTTCCGGTTGGATCATGAGCCACTGCGCGCTCGACCACCGGCACGAAGATCAACGCCCACCCGCACCGCAGCGCCCCACGCCGGGCCCTCCTGTGCGCCTCGGCGAGCATGATCCGCGGTGGTTGTTGTGCCCTCTCCTGTTGATCTGCCGGCCCGGTGAGGGCGCCGTGGCGCGGGGCACGCCCCCATCCGCAGCCGACGTCCCGGTTCTCCTCTTTCATGGCGGCCGCAGGCCATGACGGACCTTCCTGCCATCGCGAGGACCGGGCAGCGCGGCTCGCGTGCGCGCTACAGCGCCGCCGACACCACCGCCTGGGCCTCCTCCTGGATCCGGGCGAGGTGCTCGGGCCCCTGGAAGCTCTCGGCGTAGACCTTGTAGACGTCCTCGGTTCCCGACGGCCTGGCGGCGAACCAGCCCGACGCCGTGGTGACCTTCAGCCCGCCCAGCGGCGCCCCGTTGCCCGGCGCCTCGGTCAGCCGCGCGGTGATCGGCTCCCCCGCCAGCTCCGAGGCCGTGACGTCGGACGCCGACAGCTTGCCCAGCCGCGCCTTCGCCTCGGGGGTGGTGGCGACGTCGATGCGCGCGTAGGCCGGGTCGCCGAACCTCTCGGTGAGCGTCCGGTAGCGCTGCGACGGGCTCTCGCCCGTGACGGCCAGTATCTCCGACGCCAGCAGCGCCAGGATGATGCCGTCCTTGTCGGTCGTCCACGCCCCGCCGTCGCGGCGCAGGAACGATGCGCCCGCGCTCTCCTCGCCACCGAAGCCGAACGAGCCGTCGAGCAGCCCGGACACGAACCACTTGAACCCGACGGGGGTCTCGACGAGGGTGCGGCCCAGGTCGGCGGCCACCCGGTCGATCATCGACGAGCTGACGGCCGTCTTCCCGACACCCGCTGCCGCGGACCAGCCGGGCCGGTTGGCGAAGAGGTAGCCGATGGCGACGGCCAGGAAGTGGTTGGGGTTCATCAGGCCGTCGGCGGTGACGATGCCGTGGCGGTCGGAGTCGGCGTCGTTTCCGGTGGAGATCGGGAACCGGTCGCGCGCGGCCACCAGCGACGCCATCGCGTACGGCGACGAGCAGTCCATCCGGATCTTGCCGTCCCAGTCCAGCGTCATGAACCCGAACTGCGGGTCGACGGCCGGGTTGACGACGGTCAGGTCGATCCGGTGCCGTTCGGCGATCGCGGCCCAGTACGCGACGCTGGCGCCGCCGAGCGGGTCGGCGCCGATGCGGATGCCGGCCGAGCGGATGGCGTCGAGGTCCACCACGTTCGGCAGGTCGGCCACGTATTCGCCGAGGAAGTCGTAGCGCGCCAGCGCCCCCCGATCGAGCGATCGCCGCTGCACGCCCTGCAGCTTCGCCTCCAGCAGCGCGTTGGCGCGCCCGGCGATCCAGCCGGTGGCGTCGGTGTCGGCGGGGCCGCCGTGGGGCGGGTTGTACTTGAACCCGCCGTCGGCGGGCGGGTTGTGCGAGGGCGTGACCACCACGCCGTCGGCCAGCCCGTCGGTGCGCCCGGCGTTGTGGCGCAGGATCGCGTGCGACACCGCGGGCGTCGGGGTGTACGCGTCGTCACCGTCGGCCAGCACGTCGACGCCGTTGGCCTGGAACACCTCGATCGCGGTGATCCACGCCGGCTCGGACAGCGCGTGGGTGTCGCGGCCGATGAACAGCGGCCCGTCGGTGCCCTGCGCGGCGCGGTACTCGCAGATGGCCTGGCTGGTGGCCGCGATGTGGTCGTCGTTGAACGTGGTGGTCAGCGACGAGCCGCGGTGCCCCGACGTCCCGAAGGCCACCCGCTGGGCGGTCACGGCCGGGTCGGGGTGCAGGTCCTGGTACGCGGCGAGCAGCTTCCCGACGTCGACGAGATCGCTCGGCTGGGCGGGGGTCCCGGCGCGGGGGTCGGTCGGCATCGAAGATCCTCCTGGGGCTGGCAGGCGCGTGCGGCCCCTACCCTGCCACCTCGCACGCCCTCAGCGATCGAGCGCGTCCCGTGCCGTGGCCACGCCGGTCCAGAGGTGGGCGTCCCAGCCGTGCGCGCGGGCGGCCGCGACGTTGTCGGCGCGGTCGTCGAAGAACACGACGTCGCCCCGCGCGGTGCCGTAGACACCGTCGGCCGCGGCGTAGATCGCCGGGTCCGGCTTGACCAGCGCGAGGTCGGCGGAGAAGACGAGATGGGCGAAGCGCGCGCTCCAGTGCGCGGCCCGCACGGCCGTCGCGAGCGGCGCGGGTGCGTTGGACAGCAGGCCGAGCCGGACCCCGTCCGCCGCGAGGTCGGCCAGCAGCACGAGCGCGGCAGCCGACGGCGCCGACCAGCTCGCCGAGTCGAGCTCCTCGAGCCTGCGCAGCAGCTCCGGATCGGGGACGCGGCCGAGCGCGGTGACCACGGCCGTCCAGTACGCCTGCGGGGAACCGCCCAGGTCGTAGGGCACGCGGGGCGGCCAGTAGGCGCCTGCGAGCGTCGCGACGTCCACGTCGAGCGCGGCGGCGATCACCGGCAGCACGCCGGTGGACGGGACGAGCACATCACCGAGATCGAAGACCACCGTGCGTTCCACGCGTCGAACCGTATCCGGCCCCGGACGTGCGACAGGGCCCCTCCCATGGGGAGGGGCCCTGTGGCTCGACGGGTCAGGCGGGGTTCAGGCCGACAGCTGCCCGCGCTGCTGCGGGATGCGCAGGTGCAGCGGCAGGATCGAGCGCTGCGTGGTGTCGGTGGTGAGGTGGTAGTGCCCGCTGCGGGAGCGCCCGCACAGGTAGGGCCGCAGGTAGCGGGCACCGAGCTCCTCCAGCTCGCGGGCGGCCGCCTCGGCGTCCTCGCGGGTGGAGTAGATGACCTTGCCGTCGGTGCCGCGGGTCTGGCGCGGGATCATCGTGCCGGCGAGCTCGGCCCGGCTGGGCGTGCAGAACACCGGACGGCCGCTCTTCGCGAGGCGCGCATGCCGGTGCAGTACCTCGCCGCGGGCGTGGTCACGGATCCCACGCTGCTGCGGCACTGCCGGCTCGACCGCTGCTGGATCGACTGCTGCCTCGTCCATCTCGGCACCTCCCTCTCACCCCTGTACCGATGCTTTCGTAGAGCACAGCTTTCCGTTAACGGGTCCGCGAGGGGATACCACCATCGTGTCGTTTATTCGGAGCCATCACCCACGGTGAGGGGATGCCTGCGGCGTGTTCGGACGGCCGGATCCGGGCTTGTCGGGCCCGGGTCCTACGGTCTCCTCCATGGCCCCGACCGACAGCGCAGGTGCACTGCATGTGCACCGGGCCGAGCGCGCCGACACGCTCGCCGATGCGCTCGGCGCGATGCTGTCGCAGCCGTCGGGCGATCCGTTCGCCGCCGAGATCGTGGCGGTGCCCGCCAAGGGCGTGGAGCGCTGGCTCGCGCAGCGGCTGTCGCACCGGTTGGGTGTCACGCCCGGCCTCGGCGACGGAGTGTGTGCCGGCATCACGTTCGCCTCACCCGCCTCGGTGGTCGGGGCCGCGGTGTGCGGAGCGGCGGGCGTCGATCCCGACGACGATCCGTGGCGCCCGTCGCGCGCGGTGTGGCCGTTGCTCGAGGTCATCGACGAGAGCGCGGGCGAGGCCTGGTGCGCGCCGCTGGGCACGCACCTCGGAGCCGGGCAGGGCGATGCGGCCCGGCGCGGCCGCCGCTACGCCACCGCGCGGCGGCTCGCGGAGCTCTTCGGCTCCTACGCCGCGCACCGCCCGGAGACGGTGCGGGCCTGGCAGGAGCGCATCGACGCCGACGTCGGTGCCGATCTGGCCTGGCAGCCGGAGCTGTGGCGCCGGCTGCGGGCGCGCATCGGCGTGCCGGGTCCGGCCGAGCGGCTGGCGCAGGCCTGCTCGGTCCTGCTGGCCGAGCCCGGACGGGCCGCGCTGCCCGAGCGGCTGTCGCTGTTCGGTCCCACGCGGCTCACGGCCGAGGAGTTCTCGGTACTGACCGTCCTCGGGCGCCACCGCGAGGTGCACCTGTGGCTGCCGCACCCCTCCCCCGCGCTGTGGGCGCGCGCCACGCCCACCCCGGTCGTGCCGCGACGCCGCGGCGACCCGGGAGCGGATGCCGCGCGCCATCCGCTGCTGGCGTCGCTGGGCCGCGATGTCCGCGAGCTGCAGACCCGACTGGGCGCCGCCGCACCCGACGCCGTCCACCACCACCACGAGCGGCCTGCGCCGTCGGTGTCGTCCACGCCGTCGCTGCTGCACCGGCTGCAGCGGGAGCTGCACGACGACGCACCGCCCCCGGCGCCGGTCCCGCCCGCCCCCGGTGACCGCAGCGTGCAGATCCACTCCTGCCACGGCGCCGACCGGCAGGTGGAGGTGCTGCGCGAGATCGTGCTGGGGCTGCTCGCCGCCGATCCCACGCTCGAGCCGCGCGACATCGTCGTCATGTGCCCCGACATCGAGACGTTCGCGCCGCTGATCTCGGCGAGCTTCGGGCTGGGCGACGTCGACGACACGTCCGGGTCGGCGCACCACGGCCACCCCGGCCAGCAGCTCGCCGTGCGGCTGGCCGATCGCGCGCTGCGGCAGGTCAACCCGCTGCTGGCCACGATCGCGCAGCTGCTCGATCTCGCCGACGCGCGCCTCACCGCGTCCCAGGTGCTCGATCTGCTGGCGTCCGAGCCGGTGCGCCACCGGTTCCGCCTCGACGACGCCGACCTCGACCGGTTGCGCGATCTCACGGTCCGCTCGGGGGTGCGGTGGGGTCTCGACGCCGCCCACCGGGCGCCGTTCCACCTCGACGGCTTCCCGCAGAACACCTGGGCCGCGGGGCTGGACCGGCTGCTGCTCGGTGTCACCATGCCCGGCGCGCTCGACGGCCAGGGTGATCACGAGTGGCTGGGCACGGCGCTGCCGATGGCCGAGGTCGAGTCGGGCGACACCGAGCGCATCGGGCGCCTCGCCGAGTTCGTCGACCGCCTCTGCGCGATCCTCACCGAGCTCGCGGGCGAGCAACCGCTCGCCGCGTGGGCCGCGGCCCTGGCCCGCGGGCTCGACCTGCTCACCGACACCACCGACACCGATGCCTGGCAGGCCGCGCAGGCCCGGGCCGAGCTCGCGGCGGCCGTGCAGGCCGCGGGCCCGCACGCGGCCACCGTCGCGCTCGGGCTGGGCGACGTGCGGGGCCTGCTGGCCGAGCGGCTGCGCGGGCGGCCCACGCGCGCCAACTTCCGCACCGGCACGCTCACCGTGGCCACGCTGGTGCCGATGCGGTCGGTGCCCCACCGCGTGGTGTGCCTGCTCGGCCTCGACGACGGCGTGTTCCCCCGCGCCGGGGTCGTCGACGGCGACGACGTGCTGGCGCGCGATCCGCTCGTCGGCGAGCGCGACGCCCGTTCGGAGGATCGCCAGCTGCTGCTCGACGCCCTCTGCTCGGCCACCGAGTCGCTGGTGGTGGTGCACTCGGGCGCCGACGAGCGCACCGGTGCGCGGCGCCCGGCCGCCGTCCCGCTCGGGGAGCTGC
Source organism: Pseudonocardia sp. GCM10023141 (assembly GCF_042653605.1). NCBI lineage: Bacteria > Bacillati > Actinomycetota > Actinomycetes > Pseudonocardiales > Pseudonocardiaceae > Pseudonocardia > Pseudonocardia sp. GCM10023141. The sequence continues at coordinate 32,663 of NZ_JBHSIR010000082.1, read as the reverse complement.
TCGACGCCGTCGAGGCCACGGCGGGCATCGAGGCCCGCCGGCAGATCGTGGTGCGCCACCCCCTGCAGCCCTTCGACGCGCGCAACTTCACCGCCGACGCGCTGGTGCCCGCCCGGGCGTTCAGCTTCGACCGCGTCGAGCTGGCCGGGGCGCGCGCCGCGGCGGGCACCAAGCTCGCGCCACCGCCCTTCGTGGCCGCGCCGCTGCCGACGCTGGTGGCCGACACGCTGCTGCTCGACGACCTCGTGCTGTTCCTCGAGCACCCGGTCAAGGGGTTCCTGCGCCAGCGCGTCGGGCTCTCGCTCTACGCCGGTGAGGACGATCCGGCCGATGCGCTGCCCGTCGAGCCCGACGGCCTGGGTGTGTGGGCCATCGGCGACCGGATGCTGCGCGATCGGCTCGGTGGTCTCGATCTCGATCGCTGCCGGCAGGCCGAGTGGCGCCGCGGCGAGCTGCCCCCCGGGGCGCTGGGCGACGCGCTGCTGCGCCGCGTGCTCGACGACGTCGAGCCGCTGGTGGCCGCGGCCGAGCCGGTGCGCGGCGGGGAGGTCACCGACCAGGACATCGACGTCACCCTGCCCGACGGCACCCGGGTGGTCGGCACGCTCGGCGGGCTGTACCGCAACGCGCTGGACGAGCGCACCCTGGTCCGCGTCGAGTACTCCCGGCTCGCCCCCAAGCAGCGGGTCCGCGCCTGGGCCCGGTTGCTGGCCATCACCGCAGCCACCGGCGAGCCGTGGCGGGCCGTCACGCTCGGGCGCGGCCAGCGCTACGGGCTGTCCATCGCCTCGGCGGGCCCGCTCGCGCCGGCGGCGGCGCTGCACCTGCTCACCGACCTCGTCGCGCTGCACCGCGAGGGCCTGGCGGAGCCCCTGCCGCTGCCGACGCTGGCCGGCAGCACCTACGCCCGCGTGCGGCTGGGTGGCGCCGGTGCCGCCGAGGCGCTCGAGGAGTCGATGCGCATCTGGAGCTCCATGATCGTCGAACGCAACGACGACGCGTACGTGCGCGTCTGGGGCGCCGCCGCGCCGCCCGAGGTGATCACCGGGCAGCCCGGGCCACCGAACGGCGAGCCCACCCGGTTCGGCACGCTCGCGATGCGGTTGTGGGCCCCGCTGTTGCAGGCCGAGGACGTGGTGCGCCGATGACCGGCACGATCGGCGCCGCGGTGCTCGCCCCCGCCCGCTTCGACGTCTACGGCGCGCTGCCCACCGGCACCACCGTGCTGGAGGCCAGCGCGGGCACCGGCAAGACGTTCACGATCGCCGCGCTGGCCACGCGCTACGTCGCCGAGGGCGTCGCCACGCTGCCGGAGCTGATGCTGGTCACGTTCGGCCGGGAGGCCACCCAGGAGCTGCGCGAGCGGGTGCGCGACCGGCTCGTGTCGGCCGAGCGCGGGCTGGCCGACGCCGAGGCCGCCCGCGACGGCGACGACGCGCTGCTGCGGCTGCTGGCGAGCGTCGACGACGCCGAGGTCGAGCGCCGCCGCGCCCGGCTCAGCCGCGCGCTGGGGCAGTTCGACGCCGCCACCATCGCCACCACCCACCAGTTCTGCCAGCAGATGCTCGCGGGGCTGGGGGTGGCGGGTGACCGCGATCCCGACGCGGTGTTCGTCGAGTCCATCGACGATCTGGTCACCGAGGTCGTCGACGACTTCTACGTGCGCAAGTACGGCGACCGCGCCGCGGGCACCCCCGCGTTCGGGCGCACCGAGGCTCTCACGCTGGCCCGCCGGGCCGTCAACGACGGGCAGGCCCGCCTGGAGCCCACCGCCGCGGTGCCCGGCAGCCCCGCGCAGGTGCGGCAGCGCTTCGCCACCGCGGTCCGCGCCGAGGTGGCGCGCCGCAAACGGGTGCGGCGGCTCTACACCTTCGACGACATGCTCACCCGGCTCGCCGATGCGCTGGCCGATCCGTCCCGCGGTGCCCCGCAACGGCTGCGTGACCGCTACCGGGTCGTGCTCGTCGACGAGTTCCAGGACACCGACCCCGTCCAGTGGGAGATCCTGCAGCGCGCGTTCGTCGACGATCCCACCGGCCGCACCACGCTCGTCCTGATCGGCGATCCGAAGCAGGCCATCTACGCGTTCCGCGGGGCCGACGTCCTGAGCTACCTCGACGCCACCGAGGCCGCGGGCGGCCACGCCACGCTCGACACCAACTACCGCAGCGACGCCCCGCTGCTGCGGGCGCTCGACACGGTGTTCAACGGTGCCGCGCTGGGTGATCGACGCATCACGGTGCACCCCGTCGAGTCCGCGCACCCCGGCCAGCGGCTGCGCGGCGCACCCGTCGACACGCCGCTGCGGGTGCGGGTGCTGTCCCGGGTGGGCCTGCCACGGGCGCCCAAGCGCGACATCGCCGTGATCGGGCCGGCCCGCGCGGCCGTCACCCGCGACGCCGCCGCCGACATCGCGGCGCTGCTGGCCGGTCCGGCGCAGATCGAGGACAGGCCGATCGCACCCGGCGACGTCGCGGTGCTGGTGCGCACCAACGACCAGGGCGCCATGATCCACGCGGCGCTCTCGGCCGCCGGGGTGTCCGCGGTGCTCTCGGGCACCGCCAGCGTCTTCGGCACGCCGATCGCCCGCGAGTGGCTGCACCTGCTGGAGGCGCTGGAGCAGCCGCGCGCGTTCCGGCTCCGCGCCGCCGCGCTCACCTGCTTCCTGGGCCGCACGGTCGCCGAGCTGTGCGGGCCCGCCGCCGAGGCACTGCTCGACGAGCTCGGCGCGCGGGTGCGGTCCTGGGCCGCGGTGCTGCACGCCCGCGGTGTCGCGGCGCTGCTGGAGGCCGTCACCACCGACACCGCGCTGCCGCAGCGGCTGCTGGGCACCACCGACGGCGAGCGGCGGCTCACCGACCTGCGCCACATCGCGCAGGCGCTGCACGCCGCCGCCGTTGCCGGGCACCTCGGGCCGGCCGCGCTGGTCGACTGGCTGCGCCACCGCATCGACGAGGCCGCCGTCGACGTCGGCACCGAACGCAGCAGGCGCCTGGAGTCCGACGCCGCCGCGGTGCAGATCATCACGATCCACCGCAGCAAGGGCCTCGAGTTCCCGATCGTCTACGTGCCGTTCGGCTGGGATCGCAACGTCCGCGATCCCGACGTGCCGCTGCTGCACGACGAGTCCGGCGCCCGCGTGCTCGACGTCGGCGGCGAGAGCGGCGAGGGCTGGCGCGAGCGCTGCGCCCGCCACCGCGCGGAGGAGGCGGGTGAGGACCTGCGGCTGCTCTACGTGGCGATGACGCGCGCCCGCTGCCAGGTCGTCACGTGGTGGGTGCCGGCCACCACCTGCGCCACGTCGCCGGTGCACCGGCTGCTCATCGGGCGCCCGGACCCGGGTTCGGTGCCCGCCGAGATCTACCGCATCCCCACCGACACGGCCGCGCTCGAGTCGCTGCGCCGGCTCGCCTCGCCGGTGTTGGCCGTCGAGGCGGTCGTCACCGGCGGTGTCGAACCTGCCGTGGGGAGCACCGGGCGCCGTCAGGAGGCTGCCGGCGAGCTCAGCGCGGCCGCCTTCACCCGCGAGCTCGATCGCGACTGGCGGCGCACGTCGTACTCGGCGCTCACCGCGGGCGCCGGGCACGGGTCGTCCGGGGTGGCCAGCGAGCCGGAGCACCCCGGCACCGAGGACGAGGCGCCCGTCGAGGTCGTGGCGGTGAGCACCGACGCCGCGGCGGCGGCCGTGCCGTCACCGATGGCGGAGCTGCCGGTCGGCACCGGTTTCGGCACGCTGGTGCACGCCATCTTCGAGGTCGCCGACCTCACCGCGCCGGATCTGCCGGCGGAGCTCGTCGCCCGCGCCGCGGAGCAGCTCGCGCTCTCCCCGACGCCAGGCCTGGAGGCCGCCACGCTCGGTGCGGCGCTGGTGCCGGCCGCGCGCACGCCGCTCGGGCCGCTGGCGGGTGGGCTGGCGCTGGCCGACATCGCCCCGAGCGATCGGCTCGCCGAGCTCGACTTCGAGCTGCCGCTCGGCGGGGGCGACGCGGCACAGCGCGGGGTCGGGGGTGCGCCGGTCACGCTCGGCGACCTCGCTCCGGTGTTGCGCCGCCACCTCCCGGCGGCGGATCCGCTGCACGCCTACCCCGACGCGCTGGAGTCACCGGCACTGGCCGAGCAGCCGCTGCGCGGGTACCTCACCGGCAGCATCGACGCCGTGCTGCGCCTGCCGAACCAGAAGTTCGTGGTGGTCGACTACAAGACCAACTGGCTGGGCCCGATGGGTGCCGACGGGCGCGAGCCCCTCACCGCCGCCCACTACGTGCCGCCGCTGCTGGCCGAGGCGATGATCGCGGCCAACTACCCCTTGCAGGCGCTGCTCTACGGCGTGGCGCTGCACCGGTTCCTGCGCTGGCGCCTTCCCGACTACGACCCCGCCTCCCACCTGGGCGGCATGCTGTACCTGTTCGTCCGCGGCATGTGCGGGCCCGCCACCCCCACCGTCCACGGCGTGGCGTGCGGCGTGTTCGGCTGGGCCCCTCCCCCGGAGCTGATCGTGGAGCTGTCCCGGCGGCTGGACGGGGCCACGTCGTGACGGAGCTCCTCGACGTCGGCGACCCCCGGCTCGCGCATTCGGCGTCCGGGCTGCTCGGCGCGTTCAACGTGGCCGGCGTGCTCGACCCGTCCGACGTCCACGTGGCCGTGCGGGTGGGACGGCTCGGCGGGGAGGAGCGCCCGGAGGTGCTGCTCGCCGTCGCGCTCGCGGTGCGGGCGGTGCGGCTGGGCTCGGTCTGCGTCGATCTGGCCGCGGTCGGCCACACCGTGCTCGGCGAGTCCGACGAGCTGCTCGACGTCTCCGCGCTGCCCTGGCCGGAGCCGTCCACGTGGGCGGCGCTGTGCACGGCAGGCCCGCTGGTGGCCGATGGGCCCGGCGGTGGCGACACCTCGGGCGGGCGGCCGTTGCGGCTGGTCGACGGCCTGCTGTACCTGGAGCGCTACTGGCGCGAGGAGGAACGCGTCCGGCTGTCGCTGCAGGAGCGTGCCGCCGCCGAGCCGCCGGAGGTCGACACGGCGGCGCTGCGTGCCGGGTTGGACCGGCTCTTCGTCGCCGAGGGCTCGCAGCAGCAGCGCCTGGCCGCGGCGGTGGGCGCGCTGCGTCGCGTCACCGTGCTGGCCGGCGGGCCCGGCACCGGCAAGACCACCACCGTGGCGCGGCTGCTGGCGCTGCTGGCCGAGCAGCCGGGCCGGCTGCGGGTTGCGCTGGCCGCACCCACCGGCAAGGCTGCGGCGCGGTTGCAGGAGGCGGTGGCCGCGGAGCTTCCTGCGGAGCTGCGGGCGCGGGTACCCGCGGCGTCCACGCTGCACCGGCTGCTGGGCTGGCGGCCGGGCAGCGGCGAGTTCCGCTACAACGCCGCGCAGCGGCTGCCCTTCGACGTCGTGGTGGTCGACGAGACGTCGATGGTGTCGCTCACGATGATGGCGCGCCTGCTCGACGCCGTGCGGCCCACCGCGCGGCTGCTGCTGGTCGGCGACCCCGATCAGCTCGCCTCGGTGGAGGCGGGCGCGGTGCTGGGCGATCTCGCCCGCGCGGCGGGCCGCCCCGAACCGGCACTCGACGCCGCGCTGGCGGCGCTGGAGCTGCCCACCGGCGTGGTCAACGGGGTGGTCACGCTGCAGCACGTGTGGCGCTTCGGCGGCACCATCGCCGAGTTCGCCCGCGCGGTGCAGGCCGGTGATGCCGACACCGCGATCGCCCTGCTGCGCCGCGGCGCCGACGATCTCGCGCTCGTCGCACCCGCTGTGCACGATCTCGCCGCGCTCGAGGAGGTGCGTGACGACGTCGTCGCGTCGGGGTCCGCGCTGGCCAGTGCGGCACTCGCGGGCGACGCCGATGCGGCGCTGGCCGAGCTGGAGGCCCACCGGGTGCTGTGCGCCCACCGCCGCGGACCGTTCGGCGTCACGCGGTGGACGGGTGAGATCGAGCGCTGGCTCGCCCCGGTCCACGCCGCCGGCGTCCACCGGCCGTCCGACGGGCCGTGGTATCCCGGCCGCCCGGTGCTGATCACGGCCAACGACTACGACATCGGCCTGTTCAACGGCGACACCGGCGTGGTCGTGTCGCGACCGGAGGGGCCGCGCGTCGCGTTCGCGCGCGGTGGCCCACCCACCCTGTACCCGCCGTCGCGGCTCACCGAGGTGGCCACGGTGCACGCCATGACGGTGCACCGCGGGCAGGGCAGCCAGTTCCGCCGCGTCACGGTGGTGCTGCCACCCGCCGAGTCACCGCTGCTCACCCGCGAGCTGCTCTACACGGCGGTCACCCGCGCGCGCGAGTTCGTGCGGATCGTCGGCACCGAGGAAGCGGTGCGCGCCGCCGTCTCCCGGCCCGTCGCGCGGGCGAGCGGGCTGCGCAGGCGCCTCTCCGCCGGCTGACAGCGCCGAACGCCCACTGGTTCGGGTTGGATCATGAGCCAGTGGGCGTTCGGCCGGAGCTACGCCCAGCCCCAGTGGCGGCGGTGGGCGCTGACCGCCCATTCGGTGACCGCGGCGAGGTCGGGTTCGGCGGGCAGCGGGGTGCGGCCGGTGTCGATGCGCTCCTCGATCTCGGCCGCCACCACGGCGATCCGAGCCAGCACGTCGGCGAGCACGGGCACGTCGCCGCGCTTGACCCCGAGCACCTCCTCACGCTCGACGTCGGGCATCGGCAGCGTCAGCCTGCCGTCGCGCACCACCTCCAGGCCCTGGTGGGCCAGGCGCAGCGCGTGTGAGGCGTACTTGACGTCGTAGCCGTAGCGCGCCACCAGCTCGGGCCGGTTGGGCATCGCGCTACGCCGGCCGATGCCGAGCAGCCGATCGCGCTGGCCACCCATGAACCCGAGGAACCGGCGGGCGGCGTGGCGCGACAGCATCGCGGGCGCCAGCGTGCGCAGCTCCTCCCCCAGCGGCGTCATCACGATGACGCTGTCGGCGGGCGCGAACAGCGGCAGCAGCGCCGTCGGGTTGCCCTTGGTGGCCAGCCGCAGGTACTTGCGCAGCGAGTACAGGACGAGATCGACGTCGCCGGGGCCCGAGCGCGCCCCCTCCGGCTGCGTGCGCCAGATGTAGTGCGGCACGGCGGGCGCCATGCCGAGAACGCCATCGGGCGGCTCGATGAACACGCCCATCTCGTCGTGGTCGTCGGTGCCGGGAATGGCGATGCCGTGCACACCGGAACCGACGACGGTGCGCAGGATCTCGCCGGCACGGGCGATCTCGCCGTTGCCGTGCTCGGTGTGCTGTGCGGTGGACATGGCAGAAGACCCTGCCGGAAACGCAGCCACCGCGCGAGTCGTTTTCGACCGATTCGCGCCATTCTTCGGCGACTCTCCGGCGACCACTCGAACCAGCGGTTGCCGGTGTGTCCGAGCAGGAGTACACCGCATTGCATGCCGCGCGCCGCCACTCTCGACTCGGACCAGCGCAATTCACTCATCGCGTCCCAGTTGGGCTGGACGATGGATGCGTTCGACTACTTCATCGTCGTGCTCGTGTACGCCGATATCGCCCAGGAATTCGGGACGTCACTCACCACGATGGCGTTCCTGACCACGGCCACGCTCGTGATGCGCCCGGTGGGTGCCCTGATCTTCGGACTCTGGGCCGACCGGGTGGGGCGGCGCATCCCGCTGATGGTCGACGTCACGTTCTACTCGGTGATCGGTTTCCTCTGCGCGTTCGCGCCGAACTTCACCGTGCTGCTGGTGCTGCGGCTGCTCTACGGCATCGGCATGGGTGGCGAGTGGGGCCTCGGCGCGGCGCTGGCCATGGAGAAGGTGCCGGCGAACCGGCGCGGCCTCTTCTCCGGGATCCTGCAGGGCGGCTACGCCGCGGGGTACCTGCTCGCCTCGCTGGCCTACCTCGGGGTGCACTCGTGGCTCGGGCTCTCGTGGCGCTGGCTGTTCGCGCTGTCGATCGTGCCCGCGCTGATCAGCCTGATCATCCGGTCGCGAGTGCAGGAGTCGGAGGCCTGGGTGAGCACCCGGGAGCAGTTGAAGGTGACCCGCACCCGGCTGCGCGACGTCGTGCTCAACGGGAAGGTGATCCGCCGGTTCGTCTACCTGATCCTGCTGATGACCGCATTCAACTGGTTCTCGCACGGCACTCAGGACGTCTATCCGACATTCCTCAAGGCCACCGATCACGGCGGTGCCGGGCTTTCCGCAGGAACCGCATCGCTGGTCGTGATCGGGTACAACGTCGGGGCCATCATCGGCGGGATGCTGTTCGGCTGGCTGTCCGAACGGTTCGGTCGCCGCTACACGATCGTGTTCTGCGCCGTGCTCGCGCTGCCGGTGCTGCCGCTGTTCGCGGTGGACCACGGCGTCGGGTTGCTGCTGCTCGGATCGTTCCTCATGCAGGTGTTCGTGCAGGCGCGTGGGGCGTCATCCCGGTGCATCTCAACGAGATGTCCCCGGACGCGATCCGGGGCTTCTACCCCGGCGTCACCTACCAGTTGGGCAACCTGTTCGCAGCGCTGAACCTCCCGATCCAGGAGGCGCTCGCCGAGAACTACGGCTACTCGTTCGCACTCACCTGGACCGTGGTGCCCGTGGTCGTCGCGATCGTCGTGCTGGCCCTGATCGGCAAGGAGGCGAAGGGCATCCAGTTCGGCACCGCGGACACCGACACCCAGCCCGCACGCAGCGGCTGAGGAACGCGGCGCACGAGTCAGTTGCGGTGGGTGCCGATCCCGCGCGCGGGGTTCCACGCACCGGTGTCGGGACGCTCGTGGTCGGCCGTGCGGACCGCGACGCACGCCTGGGTGTGGACGAACGTGTGCACCCAGGTGATGCTGCCGTCCGGGTGTGCCTCATGCAGGTGGGCGAGGCGCAGCAACGGCTCGCCGGCACCGATCTCGGCGAAGCAACGCTCACAGATCATGATCATGAGTTCTCCAGCCCGGCCATCCGGCCGGGGCCGGACGTTGTCAGGGGAGGGCACCTTGGTCGACGTCGACATTCGGACCACCCGTGGACGTGTGTCGTCCATACGGAATTCTCGCGCACGGCCTGTCACATCCACCGTGGCCTCGATCACGCTGGGTACCTTTTCGACGTGATCTGCGCCTCACTGGCGTCTCAAGCTGCGACAGATGTTGACCGAACGTGATGAGCACCGGAGATCTGACGCCGCACGGTGAGCGCGACGAGCCCGACGCCGAACACCAGCATGCCGGCCGGCGTCACCGGGTGGTTGCGGCCCAGCGCCAACAGCCCGACGGCGAGCATCACGACTCCGATGCCGACCGCGGACGCGGCCGGGACCGACACGGCCCGCCGCGCGGCCAGCACCGCCACCGCGGGGAAGATCAGCGGGGCACCCACCGTGTAGACCACGGCGTCGACCCAGTCGATGTCGCGCAGCGCGTCGACCGCGTCGGCCGCACCGGCACCCGCAACGAGGTCCAGCGACATCTGCACGATGTTGGCCAGCGCGCTGAGCACCACCACGCCCGCGGCGAGGTCGCCGACCCGGCCCGGGCCCGCCGCCCGGCGCAACGCCAGCCCGACCGGGACGAACGCGACGAACCCGATGAGCCAGACGGTGTGGGCGAGGGTCCACCACAGGCCCGGTGTGAAGGATCCGTGGATGGGGCGCAGCAGGATCCAGCCACCGAGGAATCCCGCGGCCGCGAGGACGAAGAAGGGGCGGGAGTCTGCGGTGGCGTTCCGCGGTGTGGTCATGGGAGCAATCCTGACCGGCGGAGACCGGGAGGGCAGCGGGTCCGGACCCCGGATCGGGGGTGGGCCCAGCCCTACCCTCTGCTCAGGTGAAGTACCGCTGCACGACGTCGGTCATCACCTGTCCGGCCGCCGCAGCCTGCTCCGGTGTGACCGGGACGCGGCCGGCGCCGCCGACGGGTGCCCCGCGGACCGCACCGGGTTCCAGCCGGATGTGCAGATGGCCCTTGGCCGCCAGGTCCCCTGCAGGGGAGAGGTAGATGTCGTAGGACGAGCGCTGGCCGCCGTAGAAGGTGATGGCGGGCTTGCCGCCGAACTCCGTGGTCTGCTGCTCGGCGTCGGGCCCGTTGTTCTTGCCGTAGTCGCCCGCCGGGAACGACGCGGACAGGTTGACCTGCACCTGCAGGGCGTGGGACGGCTGCACGAAGAAGCAGTGGGCTCCCCAGCTGATCGGGGTGAGATCGGCACCGAGGTGGGCCTTCAGCGCGTCCTGGAACACCGCGCACTGCATGTTCCGGTCCTTGTCGCCTGCGGTCAGGATGTCCTGGGGTGTGCCCGAGACGACCAGCTTGCCGTCGTAGGGGGTGCAGTCGTCACCGGCGTTGGACGCCGAGAAGTCGGCACATGCACCCAGCGCTCCCGTGTCGTTGTCGTCAGGGCCGTAGAGCAGCGGGCGCTGCAGCGCGACGGTGCTCGCCGGCGGCGCCTGCTCGATCTGCGCCATGACCTGAGCTGCGGACTTCTCCACCGTTTCGCAGTCGTTGCCCGTCATCTGGATCACCGCGGCACCGACCCACTTGTTGTCGACGCCGCTGCTGCCCTGGACCCACTTGTAGCTGCAGTACTTCGTGCCGGTCGTCCTCTCCACGGGGTGGCCGGCGAGCGTGCCCGTGGTCTCCTTCGCCGTCAGCGCCACGTCGTAGCGCAGGTTCATGCGCGGGCCGCTGTCGGCGGAATCCCGCAGGCTGGTGCTGCAGCCGGAGAACTCGTCGTAGATCCCGTTGGGCTCGTAGTCGTAGTCCTTGCCCGCCTCCCCGAGCGTCGCCGCGACGAGGAAGCAGCCGTCCCACTTCCCGTAGGCGCGCGCGTTGGCCGGCAGCGCGTCGGGGCTCTGCAGCGCCTTCGCGGCGAACTCCGCGTAGGGGCGCAGCACGTCGCAGGGCTGGCCGCCGCCGGCGGTGCCCTTCAACGAGATCGCGTAGCGCTGGCTCACCGGGAGCTGGAACTCGCACCCCTTGCTGTCGTTGGGATCGAGGGACTCGTAGCCGCGGGCACCGGCCAGCGTCACGGGCTTGAAGCGCAGCCGGGCGAACCGGTCGGACTTCACGCCGATCTCCACCTCGAGGTAGGGCGAGAACTCCGGGCTGTAGCGCTGCGTGGGCACCGGGGTGATGGCGCAGCCGTGCGGCCCGCGGGGCAGGTAGCCCGACCCGGGCTCGAACTGCGCTCGGGCGTGGTCGAGGTCGAGCAGCCCGCACGGGTCGATCTGCCGCAACGCCGGGAGCACCGCGGCCGGGTCGCGGTCCGGCGGTCCCGTCACGGGCAGCGGCGCCGCCCCGCGAGGGGCCTTGGCCTGCCCGCTCACCGCCACCGTGCAGCCGGCCGTCGTCGCCGCCACCAGCAGCACCCCGATCAGCAGTGCTGTGGTCCGCCGTACCGTTCTGCCCACACCCGTCCTTCCCTCGGCGATGGTGTCCTGGTGCGCCACCGCGAGATCATCATCTTCGGACACGGGCGCTGCGGCGGATCAACCGCTTCGGCCATTGCCGAAACGTCCGCCGAGCGTGCACCCCGTGGTGATAGGCGAATCAGGCCGCCGCGGCCCGGCGCAGCGCGCGGTAGAGCACCGACGGCTCGCCCAACCGGCGCCGCAGTGCGCGTTCCAGCCCGGCGATCGGGTACAGGTTCTGCGGGGCGCGGGAATCCTTGTACTCGGTGGACGCGTAGCGCACGAGCGTGACCTGGCTGACGTCGGCGAGCGCGATGGCCGCCGCCACCGTGAGCTCAGCGCTGCACTCCACCCGCACCACGCCCGCCCATGGCGCACCGGGCGCGCACGGCAGCCGCAGGTACCAGGTGTGGCGCTCCCAGGAGCTGCCCAGCCGGAACACCGGCGTGCGCTGTCCCGCCTGCAGCCGGCCCACCACCGCGCCGAGCTGCGCGGGCAGGTAGTCGCTGCGGTGGCTCTTGACGAACCCGATCACCCGCGGCAGGTGCTGGCGGCCCCGCAACGGCCCGTCGACGACGAGCAGGTCGTCGTCGGCGGTGTGCTCCTCGCGCGCGGCGTCCGCGGCGACCAGCTCGACATCGGCGAGATCGCGCTGCAGCGCCAGCGACAGGACCTGCACGGGCGCGATGTCGGGCCGGGGCGCGGTGCGCGTGCTGCGGTACGTGCCCGCGGACGTGACGACGTCGGCGCCGTTCTCCGTGGTGGTGAACAGGCCCCGCCGCACGTGCGCGGCCAGCAGGTGGGCGCCCTCGGCGCAGCAGCAGACCACCCCAGCGGCGTAGGAGGCACAGAGCGCCGCCGACGCGGCGCCGTCGGCCTCGTCGACCCAGACCTGCGCATCGACGCGCCGGACGCCGTCGACGAACAGCACCGCCGACGGTGGCAGCACGCCGGGTGACGGGTCGATCGGGCCCCACTGCTCGATCGGCACCTCGACGGCGGCGTCGATCTGCGCCGAGGAGGCACCCATCTCGGCGTCGAGGCTGTTGCCGTAGGTGGGATCCCAGGGATCGATGCTGAACCTCATGGGCTGGACCTCACACGTTCTCCCGCACCACCGACGACGTGCGCTGATCGCGACTGACGACGAACCGCACCGGCACCCGCTCGGCCAGTGCCGGCACGTGCGTGACGACCCCGACCATCCGGTCGCCACGCGCGGCGAGGTTCTCCAGCGTGCTGGCGACGACCTCGAGGTTGGCCTCGTCCAGCGTGCCGAACCCCTCGTCGAGGAAGATCGACTCCAGGCGGGCGGCCCCGCGCGCGGCGAGCCCGGACATCTGGGCCGAGAGCGCCAGCGCGAGCGCGAGGCTGGCCTGGAACGTCTCGCCGCCCGACAGCGTCTTGACCGGGCGCCGGGTGTCGGCGTCGGTGTGGTCGATGATCAGGAACTCGCCGCCGGCGTGGGTGAGCTCGAACTGCCCGCCCGAGAGCTCCGCGAGGCTCGTGGACGCGTCGGCCACCAGCGCGTCGAGCGCCGAGGCCACCAGCCAGCGCGGGAAGCCGTCGGAACGCAGCAGGTTGCCCAGCATCTTGGCCACCTGCTGCGCGGACTCGGCCTCGTCGCGATCGGCGGTGATGCTCGCGACGGCGGCGCGGCGCTCGGCGATGCGCTCCCGAGCCCCGCGGGCACGCTCCAGCACCGCGGCGACGGCGGCGATCGCGGTGGCGGCGAGGGGGCTGCGCGCCGTGACGTCGTGGGCGGCCAGATCGGTGGCCAGCCGCTCGTCGAGCGCATCGCGGGTGGCGGCAGCCGTGGCGACGGCGCTCTGCGCCGCGGTGATCAGCCCGGCCCGGTCGGCGGCCTCGGCGGCCGCCCAACCAGAGAGCTGCGCCCAGGCGCCGGCGAGATCCCCGTCGCCGGTGGCCGCGGGCGCCCCCAGCGGGACGAGCGGATCGCGGGCGGCGCGCAGCGCGTTCCAGGCGGCGGCGACCTCGCGGTCGATCTCGGCGGCGGCCTGCTCCGCGGCGCGCTGGGCGGCGCGAGCGGCGCGCATCTCGGTGTCGGCGGCGCGGGCCGCTTCCTCCAGCGCGGTGCGGCGCTCCAGTTCGGCGGCCGCCTCGGCGTCGGACGGCGCGGTGGCGAGCGTGGCGCGCAGCTGCGCGGCGCGCCGCTCGAGCGCGTCGGCCGCGCCACGGGCCTCCAGCTCGGCGCGCGCGGCGGCGGCCTGGTGCTGGCGACGCTCCTGGGCGCCGCGGTCGGCGGCCTGCAGGGCCTGCTCGGCGGTGTCGCGTTCGCGCTGCAGCGCGGTGGCCGCGGTGCGGGCCTCGGCGATGGTGCGATCGCGGACCCCGGCCTCCGTGCGCGCCCAGCTGACGAGCGCGGCCCAGCCGGCGAGGACATCGTCGTCGTCATGGGCGGGGGCGCCGAAGGGCACGAGCGGATCGCGGGCCGTGCGCAGCGCCGCGGTGGCCGCGGTGACCTCGACGCGGACCGACTCGGCGGCGGCCTGCGCCGCCTCCCGCGCGCTGCGGGCCGCGCGGACGGCGGCATCGGACTGCACCGCGACGGCCGTGAGCTCCTCGACCTCGGCCAGCGCGGAGGCGACGGCCGCCGGATCGGGGAATGCGGCCAGCGCGCTCTCCAGCCGGGTGACTGCGGTGGTGGCCCGCTCGGCGTCGGCGGCCGCGCCGGTGACCGCGGCGGCCGCGGACGCATCGTCGCGACCGGCCGCGTCGAAGGCCTGCTCCGCCGCAGACACCGCACGCTCGGCGGCGTCCAGATCGGTGGCGGGCAGCGGCGGCGGCAACGTGGTGACCGACCGGGCGCACACCGGGCAGTCGTGCCCCACCGCGAGCTGCGGGCGCAGCGCGGCGGCGAGATCGGTGGCGGCACCCTCGGCCCGCAGCTTGCGGGCGTGCTCGAGGTGGCGGCGGGCCTCGTCGAGCTGCTGGGACGCGGTGGCGGCCCGCGCACGGGCGGCGGTGAGTCGCTCGGCGGCCGACCCGGCCTCGGCACGGGCTGCCGCCAGCTCCTGGTGCTCGCGGCGGGCCTGCTCCAGCGGGCCGCGTTGCGGGGCGGCCGCCAGTGCCGAGCGGGCGCGGGTCTCCGCGTACTCCGCGTCGGCGAGCGCGGCACCGGTGGCCTCCGACGCGGCCGCGGTGTCGGCGCGGCGGCGGTCGAGCGCGTCGAGCCCGGCCGGGATGGTGAGGGAGCGCAGGCCGTCGCGCTCGGCGACGAGGCTGCGGCCCCGCTCGGTGGCGGTGGCGAGCGCGGCCGCCGCGGCATCGCGCTCGACGCGGGCGGCATCGAGCGCGACCCGGGCATCGGCGGCGTCGCGGGTGGCGTCGTCGTACGCGGCGAGCGCCTTCTCCTGGCGTTCGCGGGCTCCGGGCAGCTCGGCCACGCAGCCGGCGAGCTCGGCGTGATCGCGGCGGACCTGCTCCAGCGGCGCCCGGGCGGGTGCGGCGGCCAGCGCCTCGCGGGCGGCGGTATCTGCTGCCTCGCCCGCGGCGGCGCGGGCTGCGGCGGCGGACTCCACCGAGCCCGCTGCGCTGTGGCGGGCGCTGAGCTCGACGAGCCCGGACGGCACGGTCAGCGCCGTGAGCCGCACCCGTTCGGCCTCGATTCGGGTGACCTCGCCCTGTGCTGTCTGCAGGGTTGCGGCGGCTGCACCGAGCTCCGGCACGGCGGCATCGACGCGCTCCGCCAGCTCACCGAGCTCCTCGACCCGGGCCGTGGCGGCCTGCTCGGCCTCGGCGGTGGCGTCGGCGTAGCCACCGAGCTGCTCGCCGAGGATCTCGGCACGCTGGCGCTGGGCGGCGGCCTCGCTGTTGGCCTCGCGCGCGATGACGTCGTAGACGCCCAGCCCGAGGATGCGCACCAGCTTCTCCTGGCGCTTGCGCGGCTCGGTGTGCAGGAACTCGGCGAAATCGCCCTGCGGCAGCACCACGCAGGTGCAGAAATCCCCGAACGGCAGCCCGAGCAGCTCCTCGACGGCCTTGGTGACGGGCCCGGCGCCGTCGGCCAGCGGCTCGGTCTCCTCCTCACCGGTGCCCAGCCCGCGCGGATCGCGCAGCCGTTCCAGCCGGGCCGTGCGCACCGCCACACTGCCACTGGCCGCGCGCCGGATCTCGCGCGCCGCGACGTAGCGGGCGCCGCCGACGTCGAACACGAGCCGCACGGTGCCGCGGTTGACCGTGGGGGCCAGCGCCAGCGCGACGGCGCGCCGGTCGTCCCAGCGCGGAACCGAGCCGTAGAGCGCGAACGTGAGCGCGTCGATGATGGTGGACTTGCCGGCACCCGTGGGCCCGACCAGCGCGAAGTACTCCGCACCCTCGAAGTCGACGACCGTGGCCTCGCGGAAGGACGCGAACCCGGCCATCTCCAGGCGGACCGGCTTCATGACCCGGTGCTCCTGTTGTCGGCGCTCCTGTTGTCGGTGACCCGGTCGTGCAGCGTGCGGAACAGCTCCTCGACGCGCGGATCGGCCACCGACCTGGTGCCGAGGTACTCGCTGAACAGCTCGGCCGGGCTGCGCTCGACGCCGCCGTCGCTCGCGGGCCGCGACGCCTGTACCGGCGCGGCGAACTCCGGATCGATCCGCACCTCCAGCGCGTTGGGCATGAGCGCCGTGACCTCCTCCCGCAGTCCGGCGCGGGCGGGTTCGCGGACCCACACGCGCAAGTAGTCGTCACCGACACTGCCAGCGAGCCCCGACAGTTCCGCCACGGTGCCCTTGAGCGTGCGCAGCCTGCGGCCGGCCTGGATCGGGATGTCGGTGACCCGTACCGGCGTGCCCGGCGCGGCCTCGACGAGGCAGACGACGGAGGTGTTGTCCTGCTCGCCGAAGTCGATGGCCATCGGCGCTCCGCAGTAGTGCACCGGACACGCTGCGTCCATGCGCTGGCGGCGGTGCAGGTGACCGAGCGCCACGTAGTGCGTGTCGACCGGGAAGATCGATGCCGGCACGGCGTACTCGAAGATCGACTGCGCGGTGCGCTCACCGCCGCCCATCTTGCCGTTGAGCACCGTGAGGTGGGCCATCACGAGGTTGACAGCGTCGTCGCGGAAGCCGGTGGTGAGCGAGGCGAGGATGTCGCGCAGCTGCTGGTCGTAGGCCAGCGTGTTCTCGATGGGCGTCTGCGCCACGAGCTCGGCCGCGCGCACGGCGTAGCGCTGTGACAGGAACGGCAGCACCGCGACGGTGGCGAGCTCGCCGGTGGACCGCGCGCGGAACTCCACCACGCCGCCCCGATCGGCGGTGCGCACCGACCCGACGAGCGTGATGCCGGCCGCGCCGGCGAGCGGGCGGTAGGCGTCGATGGTGGGCGCGTGGTCGTGGTTGCCCGCGATCGCGATGACCTCGGCCCCGGTGCCGGCCAGCCCCATCAGCGTGCGGACCACCAGCTGCTGGGCCTGCGCGGACGGCGCGGCGGTGTCGTAGAGATCGCCCGCGATGAGGACCGCGTCGACCTCCTGCTCACGCGCGATCCCGACGATCTCGCGGAGCACGAGCTCCTGTTCCTCGAGCCGGCTGTGGCCCTTGAGTGTCTTGCCGACATGCCAGTCGGATGTGTGCAGCAGGCGCATCAGGCCGTCATCGTATTCGCCGGGTCCGACAGTCCCGCGCCGCCTCGCCGTCGTCGAGCCGCCCCGCCGTCGTTAAGCGGATGCACCGGGCGGGCCGCCGCGTGCACGTGGCGGGTGGACGCATCGTGGCCTGACCCGCACACACCTCCGGTGCATCGCACACACCGTGCACGGTGTGTGCGAGCACGCGGAGGTGTGTGCGAACGCTCAGAAGGGGGCGTCGTCGTCCAGTGGCATCGCGGGGAGCCTCGCGAACGGGTCGCGCGGGGCGCTCCCGGTGCCGCTGCCATTGCCGTTGGCCGCCGCTCCGTTGGTGGCGGGGCCACCCGCCGACTCCGAGAGCCGGGTGGCCCACGCCGGGAACGGGAACTCGACGGCCAGCGGCACCGGGATCTCCGGCTGCGCGACGAACATCGTGCCCGGCTTCGCGAGCGTGGCGCGCTGGCGCTGCGAGGCGGGCAGGAAGCCGTACTCGGGGCGCCCCGCCTCGGCCGGGTCGAGCCGCCCGACCACCTTGATCGAGGAGTTGGAGACGATGCGCCGCTCCACCTCGCTGGCCGTCTGCTGCGCGCCGATCAGGATGATGCCCAGCGAGCGGCCGCGCTCGGCGATGTCGAGCAGCACCTCCTTGATCGGGCTGGAGCCCTCCCGCGGCGCGTACTTGTTCAGCTCGTCGATCATCGTGAACAGCAGCCCGCCGGGCCCCGCGGCCTCCTTGCGCGCCGTCTCGGCTGCCAGCACCACGCCGACGACGAACCGCTGGGCGCGCTCGGGCAGGTTGTGCAGGTCGACGACGGTGAGCTGCTGGCCCTCGGTGCTGACCCGGCGGCCGGGAGCGTCGGTGAGATCGCCGCGGATGAGCGAGCGCATCGCCTTCTGGCTGCTGCGCAGCCGCCGCAGGAACGCGTTGATGGTGCCCATCCCGGTGACGGGGCCTGCCCAGTCGCGGCGGGCGTCCTCGTCGGAGAGCCGGTCGGACACGAAGTCGACCAGCTGGTCGTAGGTGCGCAGCAGCACACCCTCGACCGAGACGGCGCCGTCGCCGATCGGCACGGCGTCGCGCCGCAGCCGCGCGGCGACCTGGTGGATGACCATCGTGTACTGGTTGCGCTCGTCCTCGGCGTCGGCGAAGACGTAGGGCAGCAGCTCCTCCGAGCAGAACTCCGCGATCGTCCACCAGAACGACGTGACGCCGCTGGTGCGGCCCGCGACGTGCGGGCGGCCGGTGAGGTCGTCCGGGGTGGGCGGGGCGAAGAAGCCGGCCGAGGCGAACGGTTCGGCGGGCAGCCCGAGCTTGGAGTACGCCGCGCGGAGATCATCATCGAGCCGGACGTTGCGGTGGTCGAGGAACAGCAGGTCCTCGCCCTTGACGGAGAACACGAGCGCCTTCGCGTTGACCGACCGCTTGCCCAGCACCCCGCTGCGGAAGATCGAGTAGAGCAGGAACAGCGCGAAGCTGGTCTTGGTGGCGACGCCGGAGATGCCGCTGATGGAGACGTGGCCGCCACGCGTGCCGTCGAGGAACTCGAGGTTGACGTAGATCGGCTCGCCGTCGCGGCCCAGCCCGACGGGCACCTTGTGCTTCATCTGGTCGAAGTAGAGGGCCTGCGCCCGCTCCTCCCCCGTGGCCCGGCGGACCGCCGACCCGGGCAGCGGCGGCACGTAGCACTCCGGCTCGACCCGCGTGGTGGTGATCTCGGCGATCTCCTGCACCTGCGCTGGCAGCACGCCGTCGGCGATCAGGAAGACGTCGGACCCGAACGACGCGCCCTCGTGGCGCGCGGTGACCTGCGTGACGACGCCCGCGGACATGACCGGCCCGACCCCGGGCACCACGCGCATGGTGACGACGACATCGTCGAGCTGCAGGTAGGCGGCCTGGTCGAGCGCGACGTTGAACAGCAGCGGCGTGGAGTCCTCGGTGCCGGCGACCAGTCCGACGGTGTCGCCTGCGGGCTCGGAGACCCCCCGTCGGGTCGACGGCGTGGACAGCGTCACGGGTCCTCCTCGGGCGGCACAGCAGGGCCCGACGATAGCCGCCCGGGCCGACGGACCCGGCGCGCAACCCCCGCGAGTTCGGTAGTTCCCCCGATCCGTGGCGGGCCAGGGCATCCCAGGATGGACGCATGCCGACGTCGACCAACATCTCGCTGCAGATCCTCGCCGTGGTCGCCTTCGCCGCGCTGCGGCTGGCGGCGCCGGGCTGGTGGCTGGTCCTGTTCGTCTTCAGCCTGATCGGGCCGGTACTGGTGCTGGTGCCGACGATCGCGGCGCTCGCCACGGCGCGTCGCGGAACCCTGGAACGCTCCGTGGCGGTGCCGTTCGTCGCGACGGCCGTGCTGCTCGTCGTCGCGGGAGCCACCGTGCCGGACTTCGGCGACGACTCCGGCGCCTACCTGCCGTTCGGCGGGCACGTGGACGGGCCGATCATCGAGGTGATGAACGGGATCGGTGGGGTGGCCGTGCTGGGCTTCGTCGCGTCGCTCATCTGGACGCTGTGCGCCGTGGCGAGCACGCGCCGGCCCGCCGCCGTGCGCATCTGACCGACCCTCGATCGGAGGACGCCTTCTGTCGGGGATCGGTGGGAGGCTCGCGCCCCGCTCCGATGGAGGCACACCATGTCCACCCATTCCGACCCGTGGCCGTCCGGCACCCCCTGCTGGGTCGATCTCGCCGTCCCCGATCTCGATGCCGCGAAGGCGTTCTACAGCTCCGTCGTGGGCTGGACGTTCGTCGACTCCGGCGCGGAGTTCGGGCACTACAGCATCGCCCAGACCGACGGGCAGGCCGCCGCGGCGATCGGGCCGCTCCAGCAGGAGGGGCAGCCGTCCGACTGGACCGTGTACCTGGCCACCGCCGACGCCGACGCCACCGCCAAGCTGATCACCGAGCACGGCGGCTCGCTGATGTTCGAACCGATGGAGATCCCGGGCAACGGCCGGATGGCGATCGCGATCGATCCGACCGGTGGCGTCTTCGGCATCTGGCAGGCCATCGGCATGACCGGCTTCGGCATCGCCAACGAGCCGGGCTCGGTCACCTGGACCGATGCACGGCTCACCGATCCGGTTGCGGGCAAGGCCTTCTACTCGGCGGTGTTCGGCTACACGTTCGATCCCATCCCCGGCGCCCCCGACGACTACTCCGTCTTCTCGGTCGACGGCGAGACCCGCGGCGGCATGGGCGGCATGATGGGCGGGCCGCAGGACGCGCCCTCGCACTGGCTGTCGTACTTCTCCGTGGCCGAGGTCGACGCCGCCATCACCACGCTCACGGCGTCGGGCGGCACGCTGCTGGTGCCGGCCGAGGACACCCCGTTCGGGCGGATGGCCGTGGTCAGCGATCCGTTCGGCGCCACGTTCTCCCTCCACCAGGCGCCGCCTGCGGGGTAGGCGCACCCGTGCCGGCTACCGGGTGAGCGCAGCGATGCGGTCGCGCGCCGCCGGGTAGTCGCGCTGCAGCGGCGCGCGCTCGCCGAGCCGGAAGCCCGGCCAGTCGAAGGGTGGCGCCATGGTGGTGCCCACCAGGGTCCAGGCACCCGTCGGCGCCGAGCCCTGCCAGGTGCCGGCGGGCACCACCACCTGCGGGCGCTGCCCCGCGGCGACGTCGGGCCCGAGCACCGGCTGCTCGACCGTGCCGTCGGCGTGCAGCAGGAGCATCCGCAGCGGCGAGCCGGCGTAGAAGTGGTAGGTCTCGACGCCGGTCAGCGCGTGCAGCGCGGAGAAGTCCGGGGACAGGAGCATGTAGTAGATCGCCGAGGAGAACGTGTCGATGTGCGTTCGGCGGAAGAGCCCACCCTCGTCGGGCAGTGGCACGAGGCCGAGCTCCGCGGCGATCCGCAGGCCTGCCGCGCGGTCGCTCACCACGACGGCACCGCCGCCATCCCACCGTCCACGACGAGGTCGTGGCCGGTGATCCAGCGCGCCATCGGTGAGGCGAGGAAGACACAGGCGTCGCCCACGTCGCCCGGCTCGACGAGGCGGCGCAGCGGCGCCGCCCGCTGCCAGCGCTCGACGCCGTCCGGCCAGTCCCTGGCGAGCCCCGGCCGGTCGACGAGGCCCGGGGATACGGTGTTGACCCGGATCCCGAACGGCCCGTACTCGAGAGCCGCGCTGCGGGCGAGCATGATCACGGCAGCCTTGGCCGCCGCGTAGTGCGCGTGGCCCCGCGCGGGCCGGGAACCCTCGATCGAGGCGATGAGCGTGATCGATCCGCCTGCGTGCCCACCGTCGCCGCGCAGCACGGTAGCGGCCGCCTGCACGGTGGCGAACGCGCCGGTGGCGTTGCCGTCGACCACCGCGCGCCAGCCGGCCACGTCCATGTCCGTCAGTGCCGCCACCGGCTGCACACCTGCGCAGCCCACCACGGCGTCGAGCCGTCCGAAGCGGGTCAGCGCCACGTCCATCAGCGCGGCGCACGCGGCCGGGTCCGTGACGTCGGCCGCTGCGGACACGGCCCGACCACCCGCGGCGACGATCCGGTCGACCGCGGCGGCGGCGCGCTCCGCACCCGTGCGGTAGCCCACCACCACGGCGGCGCCGGCCGCGGCGAACCGCGCGGCGACACCGGCGCCGATACCGCCCGCGGCGCCGGTCACGAGTGCGACGGAACCGGTCAGGTCGGGCAGTGCGGACGTCACCGGGCCAGTATCTCGTGCCGAACGCCCACCGGTTCCGGTTGGATCATGAGCCGGTGGGCGCTCGGCGGCTGCGGCTCGTCAGAACGTGAACTTCTCGATGATCCACGCGCAAAGTTCGGGCTCGGTCATCTCGGGGAACTCGGCGGCGAAGTTGGCCAGAGCACGCGTCGCCTCCTCCCGGTCGAGTCCGCGCCCCAGCGCGGCCTGGAAGTACTCCTGCCGGGCGGCGGTCGGTCGGCCACCACCCGCGCCTCGGCCCGGTAGGCCATCACGCCACGACACCATGTCCTCCAGCCGTTCGGCCCGCCAGCCCGGGGTTCCGTCGATCTCGACATCGGGCTCGGGGAACGGATGAGCCGAACCCGTCGGGTAGCGGGAGCGCCACTTGTGCACGGCATGCCGCGTCACGCCCATCGCTTCGGCGATGCCGAGTACGCCGACGTAGTGCTCTGCCATGGGTGCCAACGTCTCCGGTCCGACCTCCTGCGCGGATCACATGACTACCACCATGCGGCGGCGCCGTCGCACCGGCCGGCCCGTGTTCGTTGACTCTTGCAGAGACGACGTTATCCGTCCCCGGCATCGTCGTCAACGCCGGGGACGAGGTTGCAGGCGGCGATAGGGCCGCCCTACAGCACGCCCGCACCCATCCGTGCCAGCAGCGCCCGCATCCGGCCCTGCTCGGAGCGGGTGAGGTTGTCGACGAACGGGGCGAGCAGGTCCGCGACCTCGACACGGATCGACTCAGCGAGGTGATGCCCCTGCTCCGACAGCGTCACCCGCACCACCCGGCCGTCGCCGGGGTCCGCGCCGCGCTCGACCAGCCCCCGCTTCCCGGCCCGGTCCAGCAGCCCGCTGATCGTGGACTTGTCGAGACCGAGGTGGCGCGCCAGCTCGGTCACCCCCAACCGGCGGTCGCGCAGGATCCCCAGTACCCGCAACTGCGTGAGGGAAAGCTCGTGCCGCGCGCCCACCCGGTTCAGGACGGACGTGATGGCGAACGCGGCCTGCACGAGCCCGTCCATCAGTTCCGCGTCCGGGCCCTCCACACGTGCGGTGTCATCAGCCACCTGGCAACCCTACCTTGACAAGGTGGTATCACCAACTAAATTGGTTTGTATCACCATCTAACTTGAGAGAGTGGTCCCATGCATGCAGCAGTCGTCTCCGCGTTCGACGCCCCACCGCGGTACGCCGAGTTCCCCGTTCCGCAGCGCAGCGGCGACGACGAGGCGCTCGTCGACGTGATCGCCTCCGGCCTGCATCCGCGGGTCCGGTCGCAGGCCGACGGCTCGCACTACACGAGCACTGACGAGCTCCCGTTGGTCCCGGGCATCGACGGCGTCGGCCGCACGGCCGACGGGCTGCTGCGCTACTTCGTCCTCGTCGACACGCCGATGGGGGCGATGGCCGAGCAGACCATCATCGATCTGCGCCGCAGCATCGTCCTGCCCGAGGACAGCGATCCGGTGCTCATCGCGGCCATGATGAATCCGGCGATGTCGTCCTGGGTGGCCCTGCGCCGCCGCATCGACTTCCGGCCCGGTCAGCACGTGCTCGTGCTGGGTGCCACCGGCAACGCCGGACGGCTCGCCGTCCAGGTCGCGAAGCTGTTCGGCGCCGGGCAGGTCACCGCTGCCGGCCGCGACGCGCAGCGGCTCGCCGCGCTGGCGGCGGTCGGCGCCGACGTCACGGTGTCGGTCGCGGGAGAGCCCGCCGACGTCGCGCGACGGCTCGGGGCCGCCGCCCGGGACGTCGACGTCGTCCTCGACTTCGTCTGGGGACCGGCCACCGCCGCCGCGATGACGGCGATCGTCACCGACCGCAGTCATCGCGGGAAGCCGTTGACCTGGATCGAGATCGGCTCCGCGAGCGTTCCGCAGCAGGCACGTCCGAGTGGCGGACGTCCTGCCGAACCGGCGGGAGTACCTCGTCGACGTTGCGGCGCCCGGTGGAACTCCGGATCCACGATCACCGGACCGGTCCTGTCCCCGTCACGCGCCCGCGCCAGTCCTCGGCTACGGGGTGTAACCGCGGCTAGCCCGTCCCGGTCGGGGTGCGGCGAACCACCCGATCCTGGGGCCGCAGTGGGGCACGCTGATGCTCATGGGACGACACAGCAGGCCAGAACCGGACGGGGATCCCGACACGGAGACGACCACGCCGCTTCCGCCCACCGAGGCCGATCCGGACGAGGCCGAGTAGGGGCCGGGATCAGGGCCGGGGACGCCACCGCAGTAAGCACTCCGCCACCAGCAGGCTCGGCACCCACGACAGCCAGGCCGCCGCCCCGTAGACGTCGCGGAACAGCGTCTCGAAGTCACCGTCATACGTATCGCGAAGCTGCGGCAGCGTCGTGACGATCAGCAGGCCCAGCCAGGAGCGGAAGGTGACGGCCGAGAGCGTCAGCACGACGTTGCGGATCATCCATTCGCGGTGCGCGTCGAACCGGCGCTGCCGGGCGGCGCGGTAGCCGGCCACCGCCGTCACCAGCCACGTCAGCGACAGCAACGCGAACGCCGCCCGCGGGACGGGCCCGTAGGCGGACAGCAACGCCACCGGCACACCCACGATCGCCGAGGGCACCACGCCGAGGGCGAGGTAGGTGCGCCCGATCCGCCGGTGCACCGCCGGGTGGCGGCGGCGCAGCCACGGCACGAACTGCAGGGGGCCGAGCAGCAGCGCCACCGACCCCGTGCCGATGTGCACCAGCAGGAGCGCGAAGTGGGCGGTGCCGGTCACCGGCACGCGCGAGCGGTCGGGATCGGGCGGCACGTAGCCGCTCAGCAGGTAGACCGTGGTCGCCGCGCACACCAGCCCCAGCACCACCAGCCATGGTCCGAGGATCCGCGACCCGGAGCGCCGCGGTGCCGGTGCAGGGGTCGGTGGGGCGGGGGTCGGTGGGGCAGGCGTCAGGGTCATGCCCGGAATGCTGCGACGCGACGGGCGGCGGGGCATCGCCGTCACGGGGGATCTGCCCGATCCCCCGCGCGACGGAGCCGGTCACCCGCTGACGAGTGCCGTGGCCGCCTTCTCGATGTCGGCCTCGGAGATCAGCACGTGCAGGGCGGCGTCACCGAGCGGGATGAAGCTGTCCTGGCTCGCGACCCGCCCGATGCGGCCGTCGAACCCGCCGTCCACGAGCGCGGTGACCACGCCCTCCGACACCCCGCCGGTACGGCGCGTCTCGTCGACGACGAGCACCCGGCCGGTGGCCCGGGCCTCGCGCAGCACGTCGGCGACCGGGAGCGGTGCGAGCCACCGCAGATCGACGACGCGGCTGCTGATCCCGGCCCGCTCCAGCCGGGCGGCGACCCGCAGGCTCATGTGGAGCCCGTTGGCGAACGTGACGATCGTGAGGTCGGTGCCGGCGCCGTAGGTGCGGGCGCGCCCGATCGGGACGTGGTGCTCGGCCCACTCGGCGGGGGCCGGATAGGGCGCCGTCCAGCCACCGTCGCCGTCCTCGTGCAGGTCTCGGGTGTGGTAGAGCGCGATCGGCTCCAGGTACACCGACGTGGTGCCGTCGACGGCGGCGGCAGCGGCGCAGGTGCGCATCATGGCGGCGGCGTCGTCCGGGCGGGCCGGTGAAGCGATGACGAGGCCCGGGATGTCGCGCAGCACGCCGATCGCGTTGTCGTTGTGGAAGTGGCCGCCGAAGCCCTTCTGGTAGGCGTAGCCGGCGATCCGCACGATCATCGGGTTGCGGTAGCGGCCCGCGGAGAAGAACGGCAGGGTCGCGGCCTCACCGCGGAGTTGGTCCTCGGCATTGTGCAGGTAGGCGAGGTACTGGATCTCCGGGATCGGCAGCAGCCCCGAGACACCGGCCCCGAGCGCGAGCCCGAGCACGGTCTGCTCGTCGAGCAGGGTGTCGAACACGCGTGCCGGACCGGCCTGCTTCGCGAGCCCGCGCGTGACGCCGTACACCCCGCCCTTGGCGGCCACGTCCTCGCCGAAGACCATCGCCCCCGGATGGCCGGCCAGCACGTCGGCCAGCGCGCGGTTGATCGCCAGTGCCAACGTCAGGGGCGGGCCGTCCTCGGGCTTCGCCGCGCCGAGGACGGCGCTGCGCCGCTCGGGGTCTGCGGGGGTGGCCGCGCGCGCGGCCACCGCCTGCGGGCTCGTGCGCCCGATCGGGGCCATCACGGCGGCCGCGGTGGCCAGCTTCGGCAGTCGTGCCACCTCGGCGGCCACCGACCGCACCCGCGCTCCGACGCCGTCGTAGCGGGCGATCACCTCATCGGGGCTCAGCACCTCGGCGCCGATGAGCAGGCGCGCGGTGCCCAGCAGCGGGTCGCGGTCCCGCTCGGCAGCGATCACCTCCGGCCGCCGGTAGGCGCCCTCGACGTCCGAGCCGGCGTGGCCCATCAGCCGGACGGTGCGCAGATGCAGCAGCGCGGGTCTGCGGTGCTTGCGCACCCAGTCGGCCGCGCGCCGGGCCCCGTCGACGGCACTGGCGAGCTCGCAACCGTCGGCGGGGAAGTACTCCAGCCCCGGTCGGCTGCCGTAGGCGTGGGCGATCCACCCCTGCGGCGTCGGCACGCTGATCCCGATGCCGTTGTCCTCGCAGACGAGCAGCAGCGGCATCGGGAGCCCGCGGAACCCGACCTGGATGGCGGCGTTGATCGCGCCCGCCGCGGTGGAGTGGTTGGCCGAGGCGTCACCGAAGCTGCAGACGGTGACCGCATCGGCGGGCCACCCACCCTCGACGCCCAGCTTGGCGGCGCGGCCGGTGGCGAACGCGACGCCGACGGCGCGCGGCAGGTGCGACGCGATCGTCGAGGTCTGCGGGATGACGGCGAGCTCATGGCGGCCGAAGACCTTGTGCCTGCCCCCGGAGATCGGCTCCTCGACGGCCGCGACGAGGCCGAGCAGGACGTCGCGGATCCCGTCGATGCCGGGGACCTGGCTCGCCCGCTCGAGGTAGAAGGCGCCGGAACGGTAGTGCAGCAGCGCCGGGTCGGTGGGTCGCAGCGCGGCGGCCACGGCCGCGTTGCCCTCGTGGCCGGAGGAGCCGATCGTGTAGAAGCCCGCGCCGTGCGCGCGCAGCCGCCGCGCCTCCAGGTCGAGGTGCCTGCTGCCGACCTGGGAGTCGAACAGCGCCAGCGCCCGCTCCGGGGTGAGACCGGCCGGGAGCGGTGCCGCCACCGGGGTCGCCGCGCGCGCCCCGGCGCGGAAGTCGGTGTCGATCTGGTCCTCGGTCGCACCGGACGGGCGGGTCATGCGGCTCCTGCCTTCGACTGCTCTGGCTCAGCTGCGACCGAGGTTGACGATCGCGATCAGACCCACGACGACGATGACCCCGCGCAGCACCGGCTGCGGGAGCCGGCGCCCGATTCTGGCACCGAGCAACCCGCCTGCCGAGGAGCCGATGGCGATCAGTGCCACGATCCGCCAGTCCACCTGGCTCGGGGCGATCACGAGGAACGCGACCGCGGCGACGGTGTTGACCGACGTCACGAGGCCGTTCTTGAGCGCGTTGAGGCGCTGCAGCGACTCGGTCATCATCGTGCCGAGCGTCGCGACGAGGATGATGCCCTGCGCGCCACCGAAGTAGCCGCCGTAGACGCCGACGAGCGCGGTGGCCGTCATCGCCGCAGGCCCGACATCGGCGGCGGCCGCCTGCCCGCGCCGTTCGCGGCGACGCGCGAGTGAGCGTTGGATCCACGGCTGCACGACGACCAGCACGATCGCGACGCCGATCAGCACCGGCACCACGGCCGCGAACGCCGAGGCCGGCAGCGTCAGCAGCAGCACCGCCCCGACGATGCCGCCGAGCACGGACATCGACCCGAGCATCAGCAACCGGCGACGCTGGTCCGCGAGCTCGCGGCGGTAGCCCCAGACGCTGGCGATGCCGCCCGGGACCAGCCCGATGTTGTTGGACACGTTGGCCAGCACCGGCGGGAACCCGAACGCGAGCAGCGTGGGGAACGTGATCAGCGAGCCGGAGCCGACCGCCGCGTTGATCGTGCCCGCGGCAGCACCGGCGAGCAGGATCAGCACGGCTTCGAGCGGATTCACCCTTGTCACCCTCCCCCGTCGGAGGCCTCGCGGGCGTGTGCGTTCCACCACTTGCCCGACGGCCCTCCTGTACCGCCGAGTCGGCGCAGGGGAGGCCGGGGTGACGGCGCCAACCAGATGGCCACGGCGCCAACGTCGCGACATCGGCGCGGAGGCCACGGGGTTGGCGCGGTGGGAGGCGGGCCGTGGCCGCATGGTGAGCGTGGTCGGACCGGCGGGGCGTCGCGGCCGGGGGGATTGCAGGAAAGCCACTTTCCCGCAACCACGTTGCGGCAAAGTGGCTTTCCTGCAACACCAGGCAACCGGCCCAGAGAGCTCAGCGCCGCCCCGGACCCACCGCCGTCAGCACCAGCTCCCGCACCCGCGCACTGGCCGACTCCGCCGCATCCCGCTCGCCGGCGGTAGCCCGTTCCAGCCGCACCGGGATGTCCTTGTGGTGCGGCGTCCCGGCGATCGGGTCACGATCGGTCGCATCGGTGATCATGTTGATCCGGGGCCCGTTGGTGACGCGCCCGCCCCGCCCATCGGGCACCGACATGCCGAACCCGTGCGGCAGCGCCGCCTGCATCGGCCGCATGCTCTCGTCGGCCTCGGCCCGCACGACGATCCGGCCGGCGGTCGTGATCACGGCCGTCCAGTCTCCCGGCTCGACGCCCACCGCCAGCAGATCGGCGGCCCTGGCCCGCAGCGCACCCTCCGGGTCGGTGCGCCGCCAGGCGGGCGGGCGCAGGATCTGGTTGGCGTTGTGGGCGCGGCGCTGGCCGTTGATCAGCGAGAACGGGTAGTCCGGGTCGGGCTGTTCGGCGGCCGGGTCGAGCGCGGCGAGCCAGGCGAGCAGCTCCGGGACCGCCAGCTGCACGCGGTCGCGGCGCACCAGGTCCCACACCTCGTCGTAGGTGTGGGTGGAGAAGGCGGTGCCGCTATCGCTGGCGATGATCCGGTCGAACAGCACCTCCCCCAGCGCCCCACCCGCGGCGTCGGTGCCGAGCGCACGCTGCACCGGCACCGCCATCGTGGCCGCCGCCCGGTGGCACGCAGCCCACAGCGGCGCCATCGACGCCGCACCGCCGGGCAGGGTCGGGCCCAGCGTCCGGTAGAGCAGCACCGGAGCGAGCTCCGGCGACCCCTTCAGCAGCGGCATCGCCGCGCGCATCAGGTTGGGCCGGTCGGTGCGTGCGACCTCGGCGAGCGCCGCGATCGTCGCCTCGTCGGGCAGCGCGCCGAGCTCCTCGAACAGGCGGGCGTAGATCTCCGCCTCGACGAGTGTGCCGGGCAGCGGCTCGAACAGCGGGCGGCGGATCTGGAAGTAGTTGGTGGGGAACTCGAAGTCGAAGAGCGTGAACTCCCACTTCTCGTGCTGCGACGCGGCCGGCAGCACGTAGTCGGCCTGCGCCGCGGTCTCGGTGAAGGCCACGTCGACGACGACGGACAGCTCGCACTCCCGCAGCGCCCGCTCGACGTCGGCGGAGTTGGCGTAGGTGTTGGCGGGGTTCGCCGACTCCACCCACACCACGCGCGCCCGGTTCGGGTGGTCGGTGAGGACCTCCTCGGCCATCGTGCTCGACGGCAGCAGCCCACCGATGTACGGGAAGCCCGTGACGTCGGAGCGCTCACCGCGGGAGTTTCCCCACAGCGGCAAGAGCCAGGAGTGCAGGTTGTTCGTGCCCTCGCGGCCGAAGTTGCCGGTGAGCAGGTAGAGCAGCTTCTCGAGATAGCTGTTGAGCGTGGAGTGGCGGCCCTGCTGGATGCCCAGCTCCACGCGCACCGTCATCGCCCGGGCCGCGAGGATCATGTCGACGGCCTGCTCGACGTCGGCGCGCTGCAGCTCGGCGTGCGCGATCCACGCGTCGACGGGCACCGTCGCGAGCGCCGTGACGACCTCGTCGAGGCCCTCGGTGCGCGCCGCGAGGAAGGCCGTGTCCTGCCCGCCGCGCTCGACGATGATGGCGAGGATCGCGGCGAGCAGGTAGGCGTCGGTGCCCGGACGCAGCGGCAGGTGCAGCTCCGCGATCTCGGCGGTCTCGGTGCGCCGCGGGTCGATCACGATCATCCGGCGCGCGGGATCGTTCTTGATCTCGTTCAGGGCGTGGCGCGCGTTGGAGAAGCCGTGCGCGAGCCACGGGTTGCAGCCGAGCACGACGAGCAGGTCGCACTCCTCCACGCCCTCGGCCGTGTGGCAGGTCTGCGAGCCGAACATGGCGCCGTTGACCCAGAAGTCACCGGTCTTCTCCTGCGAGAGCGCGTTGACGTAGCGCGTGGAGCGCATCCACGTCAGCAGCGCCTTCCCGTAACCGCCCCCGGAGTGGTTGCCCTGCCCGCCGCCACCCGCGTAGAGCATCGAGCCGGGACGTCCCTGCGCGGCGTCCTCGGCGCGGACCGCGACGAGCCTCGCGGCGATCTCGCGCAGCGCGGTGTCCCAGTCGATCTCCTCGTAGTCACCATCGGCCGTGCGGCGCAGCGGGGACGTCAGCCGGTCGTCGTGGTTGCCGTACCAGGTCAGGCGCTGCGCCTTCTGGCACAGGTAGCCCGCCGAGCGCGGGTGCGCCTTGTCGCCGCGGATCCGGCTGATCGCCCGGCCGTCGACCTGCACCTCCAGCCCGCAGTTGAGGTAGCAGAGGCTGCAGGCGGTCTTGTGCCATTCCGACGTCGGCTCGCTCATGAGACCTCCTTCACCAGGTCCAGCGCGCGGCCCAGGGTGGTCAGCTTCGCGTCGAGCGTCTCCCCCGCCGGGTAGAGCCGGACGGTGTCGACGCCGGCGTCGCGCCAGACGCCCAGCCGGGTGCGCACCATGTCCTCGGTGCCGATGAGCGTGGTGGCCAGCACCATCTCGTCGGTGACGAGGCCGGCGGCGCCGTCGCGGTCGCCACCTTGCCAACGCTCCCGCACCTGCTCGGCGACGTCGGCCCAGCCCTGGCGGCTGTAGGCGTTGTTGTAGAAGTTGGTGGTGGCCGAGCCCATCCCGCCGAGGCTGAACGCCAGCTCCTTCTTGCGGGCGCCGACCATCGTGGCCAGCTCGTCCTCGTCGGCGGCGAACGCCACCTCGGCGCCCTCGCAGACGTCGATGTCCTTGCGTTCCCGCCCGGCCTTCGCGAGCCCGGCGTCGAGATGGGTGAAGTAGGCGTCCGACCCCTCCGGCACGAAGCTCGTGCCGAGCCAGCCGTCGGCGAGCTCGCCCGTCAGCTCCAGCAGCTTCGGCGACATCGTGGCCATGTAGATCGGGATGTCCGGGTTGGGTGTGGACGACAGCCGCATCGGCCTGCCCTCCCCGCCGGGCAGCGGGATCGTGAAGACCGAGCCGTCGTGGGCCACCTTCTCCCCCGCCATGGCGCTGCGGACGATCTCCACCGTCTCGCGCATCCTCGTCAGCGGGCGGGCGAACGGCACGCCGTGCAGGCCCTCGATCACCTGCGGCCCGGACGCGCCGAGGCCGAGGAAGAAGCGGTTCTCGGAGATCTCGGCGAGGGTGAGCGCGGCCTGCGCGATCGCGACGGGGGTGCGCGTGCCCAGCTGGATGATCCCGGAGCCGAGCAGCAGCCGCTCCGTGCGCGCGGCGAGGAAGCCCAGCACCGACGGCGCGTCCGAACCCCAGGCCTCGGCGACCCAGCAGACGTCGAGCCCGAGCTTCTCGGCCTCGACCACGAACTCGAGCGTCTCGCGCCAGTTCCTCGACGCCTCGACGGTGGTGGCGGTGCGCATCAGGAGCTCTCGATCCGCTTCTTGATCTGGGCGAGCGTGTCGATGATCGCGCTCTCGAATTCACGCAGCCGCACGAAGACGATCTTCTGTTCCTTGTCGGGCATCCGGTCGATGGCGAAGCTGAGCCCGGAGCGTCCGGGGCCCATCTGCATCGTCTGGCTCAGCTGCGTGCCCCCGTCCCGGGGTTCGAGCCGGAAGTGCCACAGCGCCGAGGGCTCCTCGGGGTCGGCGACCGCCCAACCGAAGACGCGGGGCTCCTCGCACTCGACGACGAACGAGGTGCTCTGCCACTCGCCGAGGGCGTCGTGCCTGCTGCGGCCGATGAACGTGTTGCCCACGGCGGGACCGGTCGCGCCGTCCTGCCACTCGATCGACTGCAGCTCGTCGCTCATCGACGGCATCGCCTCGACGTCGGCCACCAGCGCCCACACACGCTCGGGCGGCGCCTCGATCCAGGTCTCCGCCCCTACCGTCGGCTTGTCGGCGTATCGCGCTCCAGTCCACTCCATAACCTGCAGAGTTGCGGATTAAGACTGACTTGTCAACGGACCACCCCGGAGCGGACGAGCCGCGGCGGGAGTTCCGGCAACGGGCGAGCGCGGGGCCTGCGACCAGCAGCCCTCAGGCGGAACGCCCGGCGAAGCGGGCCTGCACGTCGGGGCGCGCCGCGAGCCGCTCCGGGTAGCCCGGGCCCATCCGCATCGCGGTGTCGCTCGCCGTCAACGGCTCGTGGCAGTGCGCGCACACGACCTCGGCCTGCGTGTCGTGGCCGCAACGCTCGTGGTGCAGGGCGATCGGCACGCCGGCCTCGTCGGCGAGCCAGCGGTCACCCCACGCCATCATCGCGGCGATGACCCCGAAGAAGTCGCGGCCCTTGTCGGTGAGCACGTAGTCGTAGCGCACCGGCTCGGACTGGTAGGGCTGCTTCTCCAGCAGACCCTCCTCGACGAGCAGGCGCAGCCGGTCGGCGAGGGTGTTGCGCGCGATGCCCAACCCGGCCTGGATCTCGTCGAACCGGCGCAGCCCGTAGAACGCCTCGCGCAGCACCAGCGGCGTCCACGCGTCGCCGAACAGATCCATGGTGCGGGCCACCGAGCACGGCCACTTGGCGAAGGAAGTGCGCTTCATGCCCCGATCATACCGAGTGCAGGTGTGCAACCCAGCAGATCAGCGACCTGACTCTGCGAGATAGGTGGCGGCGAGCCGCTTCGGCGCCTTCGCGAGCCAGGCGTCGATGATCACCTCTTCGAGCTCGGCGACCCCGATGCGTTCGAGGCGGACGAGCACGGCCGGATAGCCGTTGAAGTGCGGGGTGGTGAGTCGGGTAGCCGAGGGGAATCGCACCCCTCGGCTCCCACAGATCCCCGCATGAAGATCTCCCTTCAC
>NZ_JBHSIR010000081.1:0-32183 GCF_042653605.1 Pseudonocardia sp. GCM10023141 | reverse complement strand
ACGGGTTGACCCGGGTGCTCGCGATCGAGCTGCTCACCGCCGCCCGCGCACTCGACCTGCGCGCCCCGCACGCCCCGGCCCCCGCCACCGCCGCGGTGCGCGACGGGCTGCGCGCGCACGTCGAGGGCCCCGGCCCGGACCGCTACCTGGCCCCGGAGATCGAGGCGGCCGTCGCCTACGTCGCGTCCGGGCAGGCCCTGGCCGCGGCGGAGCGGGTAACGGGTCCGCTGGGCTGACCCCTGCGGCCGGTAGACATCCTATGTCCTGGCGATATCCAGATTGATGGATTGTTGAACGATCGGTAGTTTCGCGGCGAATTCCGCAGCGGCCCCGGCAGATCCGGGGTCGGAGGAGGCCGCATGTTCGTCCTGCCGGTCATCGGACTGATCGAGCGGATGGGGCTGCAGCAGCAGGCCAAGCGCCTGATCAACCGGCTCGCCGCGCTGACGGCTCACGGTCGGCGGGAAGCCGCTGATCGACCCGTCGGCGGCGACACTGCTCGGGCTGGGCCTCGGCGCCATCGTCGCGCTGGTCGTCGGGCTCGCGATCCTGCGGCCCCGGCCCGTGACGGTGCCGCTGCAGGAGGGCCGCAGGCTCCTGGAGACGATCGGCTGGGCGGCGATCCTGCCGCAGATGCTCTCGGTGCTGGGGGTGCTGTTCACCCAGGCCGGCGTCGGCAAGGCCGTCGGCACCGTGATGGGGGCGGTCGTGCCGGCGAACATCGTGGTCTTCGGCGTGATCGCCTACTGCGTCGGGATGGCGCTGTTCACGATCCTCATGGGCAACGCGGTCGCCGCGTTCCCGATCATGACCGCCGCCATCGGCTGGCCGCTGCTCGTGCAGGCCGACCACGGCAACCCGGCGATCGTCTTCGCCGTCGGCATGCTGGCCGGCTTCTGCGGAACGCTGTGCACGCCTACCCGTACCACCTGGTGCACCTGGCGACCGGCGACGGCGACGTCCGCACCCCCGCCGAGCTGTACCCGGCGTTCCACACCTCCTATGACTGGCACTCCTGCGTCCACATGCACTGGCTGGGCGTCGAGATACTGCGCTCCGGGCTCGACGCCGCCGACCTGCACGCCGCGCTCGCGGCCACCCTGACCGCGAACAAGCTCGCCGCCGAGGCCGACTACCTGCGTGCCCGCCGATCGTTCGAGCGGCCCTACGGCTGGGCGTGGGCGGCGCGGCTGGCCGCGAGCTGCCGGGACACCGAGTGGGCGGACGCGTTCGGCCCGCTCACCGACGCCGTCTACGACAAGGCCGTGGCCTGGGCATCGATGATCAACCATCCGGTGCGGCACGGCGTGCACAGCAACACCGCGTTCGGGCTGGCGCTGCTGGTGACCGCGGCCGCCGACCTCGGCCGCCCCACCGGCGCTGCGGCACTGCGCGACGCCGCGGTGCGCCTGTTCGGCGGCGACCGCGACTGGGCGCAGCAGTGGGAGCTCTCCGGCCAGGACTTCCTGTCGGCAGGCCTCGCCGAGGCCGACCTGATGGCGCGCGTGCTGGACCCCGCGGCCTTCCGCACCTGGTTCGCCGCGTTCCTGCCGGAGCCCGACGCGATCCTGCGGCCCGCGGTCGTCACCGACCCGACCGACCCGCAGATGGTGCACCTCGACGGGCTCAACCTCTCCCGCGCCGGCGCACTCTACCGGCTGTCCCGCGTGCTCGACGCGCCGGTGCTGCGATCGGCGGCCGACGTGCTGCTCGACCACGGCCTGCGGGCTACCGGGGGTGAGGAGTACGTGGCCACGCACTGGCTCGCCTCGTTCGCGTGGGATGCGTTGTTGAGCAAGTAGGGGCGTCCCCTCCCGGCGGCCCTGCCGGGGTGTGCGGGTGGTTGCTCGAGGCCTCCGCCATGGAACCTTGTGGTCGTTCGGCCTGACCGCTGGGCCGCCTCATGGAACCTTGTGGCTGCCAGGCTCGCCCGCCGAGTCACGTCAGGGACCCACCCGACCGCCCCGCCCCACCCGCACGAGCCCGGAGCGCCCCCCGTCACACCACCTTGCGTACCCTACCCCCCCTAGGTATATGTTCGGAGTCGTGAACGGCTACTCCCACGACCGCGACGCCATCCTCAAGCGCCTGAGCCGCATCGAGGGCCAGGTGCGCGGGATCGCCCGCATGGTCGAGGACGACCAGTACTGCATCGACGTCCTCACCCAGGTCTCCGCCGCCACCAAGGCGTTGCAGGCCGTGGCGCTCGGCCTCCTCGACGAGCACCTGACGCACTGCGTCCGCGATGCCGCCGCCGAGGGTGGGCCGGTGGCCGAGAAGAAGATCGCCGAGGCGAGCGCCGCGATCGCGCGGCTCGTCCGGTCCTAGGAAGGGAACGACCATGTCCGACACCACCTACACCGTCACCGGCATGACCTGCGCGCACTGCGTCGCCTCGGTCACCGAGGAGATCAGCGAGATCGGCGGCGTCACCGCGGTTGCCGTCGACCTCCCCACCGGCGCCGTCACCGTCACCAGCGACGCACCGCTCGCCGACGCCGCCGTGCGCGCCGCCGTCGAGGAGGCGGGCTACCAGCTCGCCGCCACCGTCACGGCATAGGCTCTCCCCCTCACTGTCAGCAAGGACCGGCCATGAGCACCACCACCAGCGTTGCAGCGGGCACCGTCACCGAGGTCGAGCTGACCATCGGGGGCATGACGTGCGCGTCGTGCGCCAACCGCATCGAGCGCAAGCTCAACAAGCTCGACGGCGTCACCGCCACGGTCAACTACGCCACGGAGAAGGCCAAGGTCACCGCCCCCGACGGCGTCGACCCCGCCACGCTCGTGGCGCAGGTGGAGGCCGCGGGATACACCGCGGAGCTCCCCCGGCCGCCCGCCACCGATGACGCTCCGGCCGACGAGGCTCCCGACGCCACGCGCGCACTGCGCGACCGGCTGCTGATCAGCGCCGCGCTGGCCGTGCCCGTGATCGCGGTCTCGATGGTCCCGGCGCTGCAGTTCCAGTACTGGCAGTGGATCTCGCTGTCGCTCGCCGCACCGGTCGTGGTCTGGGGCGCCTGGCCGTTCCACCGGGCGGCGCTGGTCAACCTGCGCCACGGCGCCGCCACGATGGACACGCTGATCTCGCTGGGCGTCGCCGCCGCCTTCCTGTGGTCGCTGTGGGCGCTGCTGTTCGGCACCGCGGGGATGCCCGGGATGGTGCACCCGTTCGACCTGACGCCCACGCGCGCCGACGGCGCCGGGCAGATCTACCTCGAGGTGGCCGCGGGCGTCACCACGTTCATCCTCGCCGGTCGCTACTTCGAGGCGCGCGCCAAGCGCCGTGCGGGGGCCGCGCTGCGGGCACTGCTGGAGCTGGGCGCCAAGGACGTCGCGGTGCTGCGCGGCGAGAGCGGCGCCGAGCTCGAGACCCGCATCCCGATCGGGCAGCTCGCCGTCGGCGACCGGTTCGTGGTGCGCCCCGGCGAGAAGATCGCCACCGACGGCGTGGTCGACCAGGGTTCGTCGGCCGTCGACGCGTCGATGCTCACCGGCGAGTCCGTTCCCGTCGAGGTCGCCGCAGGCGACGCCGTCACCGGCGGCACCGTCAACGCGGGCGGCCGGCTGGTCGTGCGGGCCACCCGCGTCGGCGCCGACACCCAGCTCGCCCGGATGGCCCACCTCGTCGAGGACGCCCAGAACGGCAAGGCGGCCGTGCAGCGGCTGGCCGACCGCGTGTCCGGCATCTTCGTGCCGATCGTGATCGGGCTGTCGGTCGCCACACTGGGCTTCTGGCTCGGCACCGGCGAGGGCGCCGCGGCCGCGTTCACCGCTGCCGTCGCCGTCCTGATCATCGCCTGCCCGTGCGCGCTCGGCCTGGCCACACCCACGGCGCTGCTGGTGGGCACCGGACGCGGTGCGCAGCTGGGCATCCTGATCAAGGGCCCGGAGGTGCTGGAGTCCACCCGCCGGGTCGACACCGTGCTGCTGGACAAGACCGGCACCGTCACCGCGGGCAAGCCGAGCCTGGTGGAGATCCACACCGCCGCCGACGTCGACGAGGAGACCGTGCTGCGCCTGGCCGGCGGCCTGGAGAACGCCTCGGAGCACCCCATCGCCGCGGCGATCGTCCGCGGGGCGCGCGAGCGCGTCACCACGCTGCCGGCCGTCGACGAGTTCGCGAACATGGCGGGCCTCGGTGTCGCCGGCACCGTCGAAGGGCATGCGCTGCTGATCGGCCGCGCCGCGTTGCTCGAGCACTGGGCCCAGCCGCTCACGCCCGAGCTCGACGCGCTGCGCGTGGCCGCCGAGCAGGAGGGCCGCACCGCCGTCGCCGTCGCCTGGGACGGCCAGGCGCGTGCCGTGCTCGTCGTCTCCGACACCGTCAAGCCGACGTCCGGGCAGGCCGTTGTCGAGCTGCGAGCGCTCGGGCTCACCCCGATCCTGCTCACCGGCGACAACGCCGCCGCAGCCCGCGTCGTCGCCGCGGAGGTGGGCATCGACGAGGTGATCGCCGACGTGCTCCCCGAGGGCAAGCTCGACGTCGTGCGGCGCCTGCAGGGCGAGGGCAAGGTCGTCGCGATGGTCGGCGACGGCGTCAACGACGCCGCCGCGCTCGCGCAGGCCGACCTGGGCCTGTCGATGGGCACCGGCACCGACGTCGCGATCGAGGCGGGCGACATCACGCTCGTGCGCGGGGATCTGCGCACCGCAGCCGATGCCGTCCGGCTGGCGCGGCGCACCCTGGGGATCATCAAGGGCAACCTGTTCTGGGCCTTCGCCTACAACGTGGCCGCGATCCCGCTGGCCGCCGCGGGCCTGCTCAACCCGATGATCGCCGGCGCCGCGATGGCCGTCAGCTCCGCCTTCGTGGTGGCCAACAGCCTGCGGCTGCGCGCCTTCCGCTGACCAGCCCCTACCGATCGTCACCGAATTCGGCAGACGGGTGCTTATTGCGCCAACCGAGAAGTAACACCGGCCAGTAACTCGAATACTCACGAGTAGCTGTGTTCGCGGTTACGGACGAGCGTCACGTATCGATCACCGGGCGTATCCGCTACCTTGGTTCCACCGCCCGATTCACTCCGGTCCACGCATAGCAGCGTGGCCTGGTTTGCCGTGCTCGACGATCGTGATGGAGGTCCACCACGTGAAGCCGTTCGTGGTCAACAACCACGGCCACCTGGTCTTCCCCGCAAATTTCCGCGTTGATCTCGATTTCTCGGTGCTCGATACGCTCGACCAGTTCACGGCCGTGATCGGCCGCGATTTCGAGGCGAAAGCACCCACCGGAACCGATGTTCTCGACCGAA
This sequence comes from Pseudonocardia sp. GCM10023141, assembly GCF_042653605.1. NCBI lineage: Bacteria > Bacillati > Actinomycetota > Actinomycetes > Pseudonocardiales > Pseudonocardiaceae > Pseudonocardia > Pseudonocardia sp. GCM10023141. The sequence goes on along the minus strand of NZ_JBHSIR010000081.1, from coordinate 26,928 downwards.
TCGAGGCCGGTTCCTACACCAGTCGATTCGCCCTGCTGCGCGATCTCGGCCAGAACCTGTTCTGGGTCAATCGGTACTCGATGACCATGTTCGACAAGCGCCCCACCCGGTGGCGCGACGTGCCCCGCACACGCGGCGACGTGTTCCTGCCGGTGCTCACCCCGTGGGTCGACGGCGACCGCAAGGTGGCCGCCGTGGAGCAGGCCTACCGGCAGCTGCCGGCCACCTGGGACGCCGAGGCCGAGGACCGCGTCTTCGGGCTGCTCTACGACGTGTTCCGGCACAAGCGCCACCACGCCACCACGCTGCCCGCGATCAAGCCGACCGTCGCGCAGTTCCTGGAGACCCCGGCCGCCCTCACGTTCGTGCTGCCCAGCCATGACGCCGACTACCCGGTCTTCAGCGACGCCGCGATCCTCGACGCGCAGGAGTCGGTGCCCGAGCTCGAGGCGCTCACCCGCTGGGCCATGGTGCTGCACAACCAGTACCCCTGGGAGCGCGCCGACACCGAACTGCGCACCGCCGACCAGATCGGCGACGACGACTTCGTGATCGCGTTCCACCCCCGCAACCACGACGTCAGCGCCTTCATCGAGCGTGCCACCGCAGCCGTGCCCGCCCCGCGCCGCGCGGCGCGGCCGCCGGCACCCCCCGTCGAGCCGGTCCGGCCCTACCCGCCGCTGCAGGTGCAGGGTGCGGTGGCCGTGGCGCCGAAGATCGAGGCGCTGGCCATCGTGCGCGGCGAGCACGTCTGCGACAACACCGACGTCGTGCGCAACGCCAGCTTCTCCTGGTCACCGATGAGCGCCGAGGAGATCCGGGCGAAGACGGGCATCGGGCAGCGCCGCTACACAGAGCACGACATCGAGCAGCTGGCCTTGGAGGCCGCCCACGCCGCGCTGGCGCACTCGGGCCGCACACCCGCCGAGATCGGCGCGGTGCTCGTGGCCACCTGCACCAGCAACCGGCTGATCCCGTCGCTGTCGACATGGCTCTCGGGCGAGCTGGGCCTGCTGCAGACGCACTGCTCGGCCGACATCGTGGCCGCCTGCGCCGGGCTGCCCTACGGCCTGGCCGAGGCGATCCGCCAGCTGCAGGAGGTGCAGCGCCCGGTGCTGCTGGTCTGCGTCGAGAAGTTCTCCGACAAGATCGGCAGTGTCCGGACCTCCCGCATGATCTTCGGCGACGGTGCGGCCGCCATGGTGATCGCCCCGGCCCCCGCGGGCGACCCCGGCGACGTCGAGGTGGTGCAGACCTACGCCAGCGGCCCCGTCAGCCAGGTCAACTCGATCATCTGGCCGAACCCGGAGTTCGACAACGACATCACCGTCTACGGGCCCGAGGTCAAGGCACTGGTGGCCCGCTACCTCGCGCAGATGATCGACGAGCTCGGCTCGCTGCCCGGCGCCGACGGCGGATCACTGCTCGAGTCGATCGAGCTGATCGTGCCCCACCAGGCCAACAAGACGATGATCCTGCAGCTCGCCGGCGCGGCCGGGCTCTCGGCCGACCAGCTCTACTTCAACATCGAGACGATGGGCAACGTCTCGGCCGCCTCCATCCCGATCGCGATCTTCGACGCCGTCCGCGACAAGGTGATCACGGCCCCGACCAGGGTGTTCGCCCCCGGGTTCGGTGCCGGCGCCGTCGGTGGCTACGCCGTGCTCACGGTGGACCCCGCGATCGTCGCGCCCGAGGTCGTGCTCGAACCCGCCTCCGGGCGCGCGCCCGCCGGAGCGGCCCACTCCACCTCCAGCAGTGACGTCAGTGCCGCATTCGGTTCCTGACGGTTCCCGTTCATCATCTCTCACGAGGAGTGCCATGACCGCTATCACCGACATCCACCCCACGCCCCGCGTCGCGATCGTCACCGGCGGCGCCCGCGGCATCGGCGCCGCGATCACCACCACGCTGGCCCGCGCCGGCGTCCATGTCGCCGCCGGCTACAGCTCCAACGCCAAGGCCGCCAACGAGTTGGCCGAGAAGCTCGGCGCCGAGGGCGCTTCGGTCTCGGTGCACCAGGGCAACGTCGGCGAGCCCGCCGACTGCGACCGCGTGGTGGCCGAGGTGCTCGAGCAGCGCGGCCGCGTCGACTACCTCGTCAACAACGCCGGCATCACCGTGGACAAGACGGTGCGCAAGATGACCGTCGAGGACTGGCACGCCGTCCTGCGGATCAACCTGTCCGGCGCGTTCTACATGACCAAGGCCGTGCTCGACCACATGACCGGCAACAACTTCGGCCGGATCGTGAACATCTCCTCGGTGATCGGCCAGACCGGCTCGATCGGCCAGGCGAACTACGCGGCGTCGAAGGCCGGGCTGTTCGGCTTCAGCCAGAGCCTCGCCAAGGAGGTGGCCCGCAAGGGCGTCACCGTCAACTGCGTGGCGCCGGGCTACATCGAGACCGAGATGGTGGCGGCCATCCCCGAGGAGGTCCTCGAGAAGCTGCTCAAGGGCGTGCCGGTGGGCCGGCTCGGACAGTCGTCGGAGATCGCGCGGGCCGTGCAGTTCCTCGTCGACGACGACGCCGGCTACATCACCGGTTCGGTGCTGTCGGTCAACGGCGGGCTGGACATGTGATCGTCTCCAGGTAGGAGCGTGCGCCCGCGGCGGCGTCGCCCACGTAACCGAGGTAGCCGTCGGGCCGGACCACGAGCACCGCGCCCGGCTTGGCATCGAGGTTGGTGGCGGCGTCGCTGCTCTCATCGATGCGGACCGCGTGGACCCCGGCACGGGCGAGGTCTGAAACCGCGACGCCGATGCCCAGCACCGTCGCGTGCGGGCCGCGGAAGGCGTCGAAGAGGCGGGAGCCGTCGGCGAGCAGGCCGTCGGGCACCCGGTCACCCGCCTGCAGCTCGGCGAGCACGTCGGCGTCGGTCACCGACAGCGCGCTGCCCCGGTAGTGCAGGTCCAGCTGCTGGGTGTCGCGGCCGCGCTCGCCCGCCGTCTCGTCGCCGTCGCGGTACTTCTCCATGATCGCCGTGGACAGGCCGAGCACGCTCGCCGCGATCGGCAGCCGCTCGGCCTCGTAGCTGTCGAGCAGCCCCGGGTCGGCCCCGTCGAGGACGGCCGCAAGCTTCCAGCCCAGGTTGTATCCGTCCTGCACGCCGGTGTTGAGGCCCTGCCCGCCGGTGGGCGGGTGGACGTGGGCGGCGTCGCCCGCGAGGAAGGCGCGACCGTCGCGGAAGCGCTCGGCCATCCGGATGTTGGGCCGCCAGACGGTGCCCCAGTGCAGTCGGGTCAGCGCGATCCGCCGCTCACCGGTGAGCGCGTCGAGCTGCGACTGCAGGTACTCCAGCGTCGGGGTGCCCGCGCCGGCGAGGGTGACACCGAACTGGAACAGGTCGGTGCCCTGCAGCGGCATGAGCACCGCGCCCGCCATCGGGTTCTCGGCCGTGGCGAACCAGTGGCTGACGGTGTGATCGAGCTCGGGGGCGGCGACGTCGCCCAGCACCATGCGGAAGTCCTCGTCGGTCTCGCCGAGGAAGGGGATGCCCAACTGCTTGCGCACGGTGCTGCGGCCCCCGTCGGCGCCCACGAGGTAGGCCGCGCGCACCGTCTCCGTGACGCCGTCGCGGGCCAGGGTGGCCGTGACCCCGTCGCCGTCCTGCGTGGCAGCTGCCAGTGCCGTGCCGAACTCCACGGACACGGCGAACTCGGCGAGCCGGTCGCGCAGGATCTGCTCGGTGCGCCACTGCGGCATCATCCACGCCGACGGGTAGGGCAGCGCCGTGGTGGCGTCGGGCACCTCGAACATGCTGCGCATCCCCGCGAACTCGCCGCCGATCGTGATGCGGAACGGGGGCGGCGCCATGCCGCCCGCGCGGACGGCGTCGCTCACGCCGAGATCGTCGAAGACCTCCTGCGTGCGGGGCTGCATGCCGTCGCCCCGGGAGCCGATGAACGCGGACGGCGCGGCGTCGACGATGCGGACGCCGTGGCCGGCGCGGGCGATCTGGAGGGCGGTGGTCAGGCCGGTGGGGCCCGCCCCCGCGACGAGTACGTCGATCATGGCGTCTCCCATTGAATGAACCTTTCTTCAGTGAATTTTGATTCAGTATCATCCTTGCTACGGTCCCCGTCAACCCGCAGGAGGTGTGCATCCGTGACCGCGCAGCCGATGAGCCGCAAGGAGAAGGCGGCCGAGACCGAGCTCGCGCTGAAGGCGGCCGCTCGCGCGCTGTTCACCGAGCGGGGCTACCTGAACACCAAGATCACCGACATCACGCAGGCCGCCGACCGGGCCGCCGGGTCCTTCTACAACCACTTCGCCGGCAAGGAGGAGATCCTCGCGGCGCTGCTGGCCGACCAGTTCGCGGCGGGTGATGCCGCCATCACGCCGGAGTCCGGCCACGACCCCGATTTCACCAGGGCCTCGGCGATCCGCTGGCACATCGCGGGCTACTGGCGGTTCCACCGGGAACACGGCGCGATCATGGCCGCGCTCGCGGAGGCGGCCCGGGTGAGCGAGAAGGCGGCCACGACGCTGCGCGAGACGATCGTGGAGCAGAACGAGGACGTGATCGGCCACCTCGAACAGGTGGTGGCGGCCGGGGCCACCCTGCCCGGTCCCCCCGCAGCCGTCCTGTCCGCGCTCTTCGGCATGGTGCCGACGTTCGCCGACAGCTGGCGGGCGACCGACGGCTTCGGGGGCACCCTCGACGAGGACGCGGCCATCGACATGCTGACCACGCTGATCCACCGCGCCCTCAACGGTTGACGCTTTTCGTCGGCCCTCCATGCGAACATATGTTCGTGTCGGATACCGGGCCGGTCCAGGCGAGCATGTTGCACGCCGACCTCGACGCGTTCTACGCGTCGGTGGAACAGCGCGACGACCCGCGCCTGCGTGGCAGGCCGGTCATCGTCGGCGGCGGGGTCGTGCTCGCCGCCAGCTACGAGGCCAAGGCGTACGGCGTGCGCACCGCCATGGGGGGCCGCCAGGCCCGGCAGCTGTGCCCGCAGGCCATCGTCGTCCCGCCGCGGATGTCGGCCTACACCGCGGCCAGCCGGGCGGTCTTCGCCGTGTTCGAGAACACCACGCCGCTGGTCGAGGGCCTGTCAATCGACGAGGCGTTCCTCGACGTCAGCGGCCTGTGGCGGATCGCGGGCACACCGCACGACATCGCGGTGCGGTTGCGCGGGCAGGTGCTCCGCGAGGTCGGGCTGCCGATCAGCGTGGGCGTGGCACGCACCAAGTTCCTCGCCAAGGTCGCGAGCGCGGTGTCCAAGCCCGATGGCCTGCTCGTCGTCCCGCCCGATGGCGAGCTCGCGTTCCTGCACCCACTGCCCGTCGAACGGCTGTGGGGCGTCGGCACCGTCACCGCCGCGAAGCTGCACGCGCTCGGGCTGCGCACCGTGGCCGATGTCGCCGCGCTCGGTGAGCCCGCACTGGTGTCCATCCTCGGCCGCGCATCCGGGCGTCATCTGCATGCGCTGGCGCACAACCGCGACCCGCGCCCCGTCGAGGTCGGCAAGCGGCGGCGCTCCATCGGCTCGCAACGCGCACTCGGGTCGCGGCGCCGCTCCCCCGAGGAGCTCGACGCGCTGCTGGCCGGCCTCGTCGATCGGCTCGGGCGGCGGCTGCGCGGCGCCCACCGCGTCTGCCGCACCGTGGTGCTGCGGCTGCGCTTCGCCGACTACACGCGCGCCACCCGCTCCCACACGCTCGGCGAGGCCACCGGCCACACCGACACGGTGCTCCGGGCCGCCCGCAGCCTGCTCGCCGGCGCCCTCCCCCTGATCGAGGAGCGCGGCCTCACCCTGCTCGGGCTGTCGCTGGCCAACCTGCACGACGACAGCGCCGTCCAGCTCGCCCTGCCGTTCGACGCCCAGGCCGGCTCCGCACTCGACACCGCCCTCGACGACCTGCGCTCCCGCTTCGGCGCCGTGGCCGTCACCAGGGCCACACTGCTCGGCCGCGACCAGGGGGTGGAGATGCCGATGCTGCCGGACTGAATCGATCATCATCGATTCCCCCACGGATGGTTGCATCCCGTAGCCGGATACAGGCTTACCGTGAGGGCATGACCTCGATGCCGCCGTCGTGCACCTTGCCCACGAGCGCGCCGGTCGCGATCGGAGCGCGGGCATGAGCCGGGGGCTGCGCAGCGGCCAGCTCGCGGCGGCAGCCGGGGTCAACCTCCAGACGCTGCGCTACTACGAGCGGCGCGGCCTGCTCCCCGACCCGGAACGCTCGCTCGGCGGACACCGCGAATACGGCGTCGACGCCCTCACCGTGCTGCGGATCATCCGCGCCACGCAACGTCTCGGCTTCACGCTCGCGGAGATCGCCGAACTGCTCGAGGTCGGGTCGCACCGCGGACCGCGACCCGGGCTGCGCGACCTCGCCACGGCCAAGCTGGCCGAGGTCGACGCGAAGATCTCCGACCTCGACGAGATCCGAGCCACCCTCGTGGCGGTGATCGAGTCCGACTGCAGCGACCTGGAGGAGTGCGCCTGCACCCCGGCCGGCCCGATCCCGTTCAGCACATTGGCCGGGGGTGAGAGGTAGGCCTGGCAGCTCTGAGGTCGGTGCAGGTCAGTGCGCGAGTTGCGGTGGATGGGCCCGCGAGTTGCGACGGATGGACCCGCGAGTTGGGCTCATCCGCGCCCGGGGCGGCTGATCTCGCCATTTCGGCACGGTGATTTCGCGATTCCGGCACGGTTGTGGTGCTCGCCGGCGTGCCGGATCGGTGAAACCACCGTGTCCGATCGGCGAAATCGGGCCTTGACCCGGATCCGGCCGTGTGGGGTGCCCGACTGTTCGACACTCCCGGAACTGTCGGCGCTCGCACGTATGTTCGATCCATGATGGATCCGGTTCAGCTCTGGGAACGGGTGGCAGTCCTGCCGCCCGGACCCGAGCTGGCCGTGGTCCTCGCGGGGTTGACGTGGGGCGAGATCCCGAACGCGCACATCGGTGATGTGGTCGCTGCGCGGGCTCGGCAGCGGGCGCATGGGGACGCCGAGATGTCGGTCGGGATGGTGCACCTCGCCCGATCCACACCCCTCGACGAGCTCGGCGACGCCGTCGTGGGGCGCGCCGAGACGTCGTATCCGTGGGTGTCGTCGGAGATCGCCGCACTACTGACCTTGACCCCGACCGCTGCTGATCGGGAGCTCGGGTTGGCCGAGCAGCTCCACGATCACCTGCCGTTGGTGCTGGCCGCGTTTCGCGCTGGGCGGATCGACCGGAACAAGGCGTGGATGTTCTGCGAGTACTCGATCCCGCCGACCTGTCTGCCACACAGATCGCCGCCACCTGCGAACGACTCGTACCCGGCGCTTCCGGCTGGACCACCCGACAGCTCGCGAACCGGTTGTGGCGCGCCATCCTCGCCATCGACCCCGAATACCAGCGCCGCAAGTATCAGCGTGCGGGACCGAGGCGCAGATCATCGACGCGCTGATCGGCGGCACCGAACTGGTCCGTGAAGGGTCGAAGTCCACATTGGACTCCCCACTCCGATGGGGCGTGATGAGTGGCCCGGGGAGATCGCCGGGGTCGGGCCGGTCTCCGCCGATGTCGCCAGGACTGCCGTCGCGCGGCAGTATCGGGGTGGGTCGTGGGAGTTCGCGATCGTCGATGACAACGGGCACCTGCTGCACGGCGGGTTCCTGCGCAGCCGCCCCAAGACCGGCGGCGGCAAGGCACGTGGCGAGGTGGTGCAGATTCACCTCACCCTCGCCGAACTCGAGGCGCTGATCGCCGATCCTGGCGTGTGGGCCGGGGCGCTCGCCGAGATCGCCCGCAACTGGGCCAACCGAGACAAGAAGAAGGCGGCACGGCGGCGGTTCTTCCGCGGCCCGGTCGCCCGCAACAGGCGCCTGCGGGATCAGAACTGCATCGGGCCGGGTTGCACCCGCACCGCGCGGCGTTCTGATCTGGACCACACGCTCGATCACGGCAAGGCGGGGACACCGTCGCGGAGAACGCCGGCCCAGCCTGCTACCGGCATCACCCCGACAAGGACCGTGGCTGGTCGCTCTCGCAGCCGGCACCGGGACGGTTCGTGTGGACCAGCCCGCTGGGCCGGGTCTCCACCACCCGCGGCGAGCCGATCCGCCACGAGCTTCCCGAACCACAACCCGCCGCCCGCCGAGTGGATCTACGCATCCGGTGGCAACCGCCGGCCCCGCCGCCACGGCCGCCACCCTTCTGAGCCCCGCACGCGGGCGATCCTCAGCTCGCCGGAGCCGGGGCAGTGGACTCCCGCACCACCAGTTCGGTGGCCAACTCCACCCGATGGGAGCCGGGCTGGCCGCCCTGGATGCGCTGCAGGAGCGCCCGCAGGGCGGCGGCGCCCATCTCGTGGAGGGGCTGGGTCACCGAGGTCAGGGTCGGGGACGACTGGCGGGCCTCGTAGGTGCCGTCGAAGCCGACGACGCTGAGCTGGTCGGGCACAGCGATGCCGCGCCTGCGGGCCTCCTCCATGAGGCCGAAGGCGATGCGGTCGTTGCCGCAGAACACCGCGGTGGGGGGTGCCGGGAGGTCGAGCAGTGTGCGACCGGCGGTCTCGCCGAAACCCTTGCGGAACGTGCCGTGCAGCACGAGCTCGTCCGGGGCGGTCAGGCCGTGCGCCGACAGGGCGGCGAGGAAGCCGTGGAAGCGGGCCTGGTTGCAGTCCGACTCCTCGATGCCGCCGAGGTAGGCGATCCTGGTGTGGCCCAACGCGATCAGGTGCTCGGCTGCGGCGCGCCCGCCTGCCCAGTTGGTGGCGCCGATGCTCACCACGCCCGCGGGCGGCGGGTTCATCCGGTCCACCACGACGACCGGCAGGCCGCGGTCGCGGAAGGGGCGCAGCTGCGACGCACTGTAGGACGAGGTGATGACGACCAGGCCGCACCGGCCGCGCTCCACCATCTTCTGGGAGCGCCGCGCCAGGTCTGCCGCCGCCGTGCGGCCGCTACCGATCACCGACACCACGACGTCGACATCGCTGCTGGCGGCCGCGTCCAGGACGCCGGTGAGCAGCGTCGTGGAGTAGGCGGAGTTGAGTGCGTCGAAGACGACGTCGATCATCGGGCCGCTCAGCTCCGCGCGCCTGCGCTGCCCCGGGGAGCGGTAGCCCGCATGGCGCAGCGCCTCGAGAACCCGCTCCCGGGTACCGGCGGCGACGTCGTCGCGGCCGTTGACGACCTTCGAGACAGTGGCCACCGACACACCCATCCGGCCGGCGATGTCGGCAAGGGTCGCGCGTTGCAGGTCGCGGTCCGACACGCCCACTCCTTCGAAAGGTTTCGGTCATCCGCTTCCGTTGACGGCCGGATCGACGAATGTAAGGTAGCGGAGCGCGCGACAATTGCGAAATCTTTCGACATCTCCGGGAGGACGTTCGTGCCCGCGAACAAGACCGCACTCGTGGTGCGCGGCGGCTGGGAAGGCCACCGCCCGGTCGAGGCCACCGAGCTGTACATCCCGTACCTCAAGGCCAACGGCTTCGACGTGCGGACCGAGGAGTCCACCGCGGTCTACGCCGACGAGGCGTACCTGGCGGAGGTCGACCTGATCCTGCAGTGCGTCACCATGAGCACGATCGAACGCGCGGAGTTCCGCGGGCTGCGGCTCGCGATCGAGGCCGGCACCGGGTTCGCGGGCTGGCACGGTGGCATCGCCGACTCCTTCCGCAACACGAGCGACTACCTGCACCTGGTGGGCGGGCAGTTCGGCTGCCACCCCGGTATCCACCCGTTCGAGGACGGCAACAGCGAGACCGACAACTTCGTGCCCTACACCGTGGAGATCAGCGACGCGGGGCGTGCGCATCCGATCACCGCAGGCATCGAGGACTTCGATCTGGTCACCGAGCAGTACTGGGTGCTGGCCGACTCGTACGTCAACGTGCTGGCCACCACCACGCAGCGGCGCCGCGAGTTCGACCCGTGGCACCGCGAGGTCGTCCACCCCGCCATCTGGACGCGCGACTGGGGCCGCGGCCGGATCTTCGTCTGCACCCCCGGGCACAGCCTCGACGTGCTGCAGGACGGCAACGTCCGCACGATCATCGAGCGGGGGCTGCTGTGGGCGAGCCGCTGAGGGTCGGGATGGTCGGCGCCGGTGCGATCAGCGGCGCGTACCTGGACAGGCTGACGACGCTGGCCGACCTCGAGCTGGTCGCCGTGGCCGATCTCGTCCCCGAACGCGCGAAGGCCGTGCTGGAACGGGTGCCGACGGCCAGGGCGGTCTCCCTCGACGAACTGCTGGCGGCGTCCGATGTGGACGTGGTGCTCAACCTGACCGTCCCGCTGGTGCACGCGGACGTCGCGCTGCGGGCGATCGCGGCGGGCAAGGCCGTCTACGGCGAGAAGCCGCTGGCCGGCACGGCTGCCGACGCGGCGACGATGCTCGCCGCCGCCGAGCGGGCCGACGTCACGCTCGGCTGCGCTCCCGACACGGTGCTGGGCACCGGCGTCCAGACCGCGCGCAGGGCCGTGGACGACGGCCTGATCGGCGCGCCCATCGCCGCCACGGCCACGATGGTGACGCCGGGCCACGAGGCCTGGCACCCGGATCCGGAGTTCTACTACCAGCCCGGTGGTGGCCCGCTGCTCGACATGGGGCCGTACTACCTCACCGCGCTGATCACGATGCTCGGCCCGGTCGTGCGCGTGACGGGTGCGGCCGGTCGCACCCGCTCCGAGCGCGTGATCGCCTCCGGCCCGCGGAGCGGCACCGTGTTCCCGGTCGACGTCGACACGCACGTCACCGGCGTGCTGGAGCACCACGGCGGTGTCCTGTCCACGATCGTCATGAGCTTCGACGCCGTCGGATCACGGGCGTCCCGGATCGAGGTGCACGGCGAGAGCGGCAGCCTCGTGGTGCCCGACCCCAACCACTTCGGCGGCGACGTGGCCGTGCGCAGGCTCGGCGACCCGGACTGGGAGACGTTGCCGGTCTCGGCCGGCTACCGCGACACCGGCCGCGGGTGCGGGCTGGCCGACCTGGCCACCGCCACCCCGCAACGACCGCTGCGGGCGAGCGGCGCGCTGGCCTACCACGTGCTGGACGTGATGGAACGGTTGCTGGAGTCGGCGCACACCGGCACCCGGCTCACCGTCGACAGCACCGTGGAGCGGCCGGAACCGGTGGCGTTGCAGGAGCTGCGCACACGCTGAGCCGATCTCAGCGCCCCGATCTCAGCGCCGCTGCGCGATCTCCCGCAGGGTGCCCCGCAACGTGGCGGGCTCGGCACCGAACAGCTCCTCGTCCAGCGCCCGGGCGATGGCCGTGGCCTGCGCACCCAGCGCCCGCCCGCTCGCGGTCAGCGACACCCGCACCGCGCGGGCGTCGGACTCGTGCGTGCTGCGCTCCAGCAGGCCGCGCTCCTGCAGGGTGCGCACCACTTTCGACGTCATCATCCGGTCGGCGCCTGCCTGCTGCGCCACGGCCTGCTGGGTGGGCGGGCCGCCGCGGTGCTCGAGCCACCCGGCCGCGGCCAGCATCAGGAACTGCGTGGGGGTGAGCCCGAGCGGGCGCAGCCGCGCGTCGAGCTCCGCACGCCAGGTCAGTGCGGCGTGATGCAGCCAGAACCCGGGTGAGAGCTCCGGGCCGGACTCGCTCACGCGGCCACCCGACGGGCCCGGCGCTCCAGCGCCACGAAGGTGCGGACCATGTCGCGGCGGATCCCCCGGCCGAAGTGCAGTCGGAACAGCGGCACCAACGGGCCGGTCACCTCCACCACCTTGGCGCAGCGGACGCGGCCGCCGGCGAGTTCGGTGAACACGGTGGTGCCGCGCAGCTTCCCACCCGGCAGGCCGCACTCCGACGACCAGCGCCCCCGCACCACGACGTCGGTGATCGTCCACGTCGTGGCCGGTCCGCCGTGTGGCTTCGACCAACCGGTGGTGCCCGCCGCGAACGGCCCGTCGAGCCGGGCGTCGAGCTCGTGCGGATCCCACGACGGCCACGCGGCGACGTCGGTGACGACGGCCCAGACCTCGTCCAGGTCGGCCTCGATGATCTGCTCGGCACTGATCCGGTACATGAACGTCCCCCATCTGTTGTCGCGACGACATTATTCGTCGTCGCGACAACAGTCAACGGGTGAAGCGCGCCAGAACCCCGTCGACCACGATCTCGATGCCGACCGCGAGGACGTCGGCCCCCGGGGTGTCGAGCGGGCGCTGCGCCACGACCTCGCCGATGCTCGGGTAGGCCCCCAGCGGGCTCGCCAGCCCCTCCGACCGTGTCGAGCATCGCGACCAGCAGCGCCTCGCGATCGGCGATGCGGCGGTACAGCGCCATCGGCGCGTTGCCCAGCTCGTCGGCGGTGGCACGCATGGTGACGGCCGCCGGCCCGTCGCGCCGGGCCATGCCCAGCGCCACGGTGACGATCGTGGTGCGGTCGAGCTCGCCGAACCCGCGCCGGTCGGAGGTGCGCGAGGGGAGCTCATGCCCCCGATTGGCCGTCACCGCGACGGCCACAACCCCAGCGCTCCCGTGTTCACCCCTCGATCCTCGTGGCGAGCGCCGTTGTCCGGCTTCCCATAATGTGCCAACTGATGCCGAGTACGCGCCACTTTCCGCCGACCCCGACCGGTCGCCACGTGCTCGCGCCCGGAACCGTCGTCGAGCGCCACCACCACGACGAGCACCAGATCGTCTACGCCGGCCGTGGCGTCCTGTCCGTCACCACCGACGCCGGCAGCTGGGTCGCTCCCCCCAACCGCGCGATCTGGATCCCGGCCGGGACCCCGCACCAGCACCACGCCCACGGCGCCACCGACCTGCTCACGGTCGGGCTCCCCGTCGGCGCCAATCCGCTGGGGCTGCTCGCGCCCGCGGTACTGGGCGTCGACCCGCTGCTGCGCGAGCTGATCCGCGCCCGCACCAGCGAGCCCGATGCGGGTCCCGCCGAGCAGCGGCGGTTGCTGGGCGTCCTGCTCGACCGGCTGCGCCAGTCACCCCAGCAACCCGTCCACCTGCCCGCCGCGCTCGACCCGCGCCTCGTCGCGGTGTGCGCGCTGCTGCACGCCGACCCCGCCGACGGGCGGACACTCCCCCAACTCGGCACCGCCGTCGGGGCCAGTGCCCGCACGCTCGCCCGGCTGTGCCGCCACGACCTCGGGATGACGTTCCCGCAGTGGCGCACGCAGTTGCGGTTGCAGCACGCGTTGCGGCTGCTGGCGAGCGGGGCGCCGGTCACGCTCGTCGCGCACCGGTGCGGCTGGGCCTCGACCAGCGCCTTCATCGACGTGTTCCGCCGCGCCTTCGGACACACCCCCGGCACGCACCGGTAGTGCGTGGCCGCCCTACCTCGCACGCCAGTGTCAGGCGGGCGCCGGGGCCGGGGTCGCCGCTCCGCTCGGGCCCGGGGCCCGGGTCGGGAGCGTGATGCCACAGGCCTGCAGCGCCGCCCGGGCGGCGGGGTCGCCGAACTCCCCGCCCGCACCGCGCAGGCCACCGGGGGCACCGGTCGGGCGCGGTTGCCCGGTCGGACGGGTCGCCCCGCTGGGACGCGGGGTGAACGTCGGCACCGCGATGCCGGCCGCCTGCAGACACTGGGTGATCTTCTGCTGCTCGGCCGGGTCGATGCGCTGACCCGCGGGGCGGTTGTTCGCTTCCGGCCCACCGGCGGGGGCCGCGGCCGGGGCAGTGGCTCCGCCCCCGCAGGCGGCGAGCGTGGCCGCCAGCACCACGGCGCCCGCGCCGCGGGCAACACTGGTGCGGATCGTGGCGATGCTGGTCATCCGTCGACCTTCCGGCTGATGAGAGACGTTGCGGTGATCACGCCATCGGCGCCCGTCGTGCCCGACACCGACACCGGCATGCCGACGGCCAGGCCGCCGAGTCCCGGCGTGGTCACGGTGGCCGTCGGGGGCACGTTCACCGTGATCACCTTCCCGGCGAAGTTCGTGATCGTGAGGGTCGTGCCGGCCAGCGACCTGACCGTGCCCACCGCCACGGGGACCGCCGCCGGGGCGGCTCCGGGCCCGGCAGGTGCCGCACCTTCCGGTGCTGTTTCCGACGGGGTCGGGGTCGCACCGGCGGTACCGCCGGTGCCGCCGAACCCACCGGCGCCCCGGGCCCCGCGGGCGCCCGCGGCCGCGGCGAACGCCGCACCGCCGCCCCCGCCGACCAGGCCGGCGTCGTGCTTCTTCTGCACCGCGACACCGCCGGTGAAGGCGAGCGCGGCGATCAGGCCGCCCACCAGCACGACGGTCAGCCTGTTGGTGCGTTTCGGGCGGTCCCAGCCCGGCTCGAACAGGTCGTCGTCGACGGCTGCCGGCTCCTGGTCCGCTGCGGGAGTGGTCATCGTTGCGCTCCGCTGTGGAAGGGGTTCATTCGTATCGAAGGGCGTCGATGGGGCGCAGCGACGCGGCGCGGTTGGCGGGGTAGATGCCGAAGAACAGGCCGATCGCCACCGACACGATGAACGCCAGCACCACCGAGTACGGGGCCACCACGAGCTGGAACCCACCCACGGACAGCTGGCCGACGCCGACTCCGATGATCACGCCGATCAGGCCGCCGAACAGCGACAGCAGCACGGCCTCGAGCAGGAACTGGCCCACGATGTCGGCCTTCTGCGCGCCGATCGCCTTGCGGATACCGATCTCCCGGGTCCGCTCGGTGACCGTCACCAGCATGATGTTCATGACGCCGATGCCGCCCACCAGCAGCGAGATGCCCGCCACCGCGCCCAGCAGCGCCGTGAAGATCGACGTCGCCGACGTGACCGCCGAGAGGATCGAGCTCGGGTTGAAGATCGAGAAGTCCTCGTTGCCGGTGGTGACGTGGTGGCGCGCGTTGAGGATGTCGGTCACCTCCGACGTCGCCGCCGTCACGGCCTCGGCCGACGCGGCCTTCACCGAGATGCTGCTGACCGTGCCGTAGCCGGTGAGCGTGTCCTGCACCGCCGTGAGCGGGGCGATCACGCGGTCGTCCTGGTCCTGCGGCCCGGTGCTGCCCTTCGGGGTGAGGATCCCGAGCACCGCGTAGGAGACGCCGTTGAACTGCACGGTCTGGCCGACGAGCGACGCGCCGTCGCCGCCGACCAGGTCGATGGCCACCGTGACGCCCACCAGGGCCACCCGATGGCGGGCGACGTAGTCGCTGTCGGTGAACGGGGCGCCGGTCTGAACGGAGTCGTTGTCGTTGACCAGGTAGCTGGGGCTGGTGCCGCTGAACGTGCCCACGGTGTGCGACGCGCCCTCGAACGTGCCGGTCACCGACTGCGCGCTCACCACCGGCGCCACCGACGCCACGTCCGGTGCCAGCACCGGGTCCATCAGCGCCTGCGCGTCGTCGAGGGTCAGCTGCGTCAGCTGGGTCTTGGTGCCGTTGTTGACGGTGCCCGTACCCGCCCCGCCGGCACCGCCCGCGCCACGGCCGCGGGCGGCCCCGCCCCCGGCGCGCAGGCCGCCGCCGGGCACCGCCGCCCGGGCACCGCCGGCGGCGCCACCGCCGCGACCGCCCGCGCCGGTGGAGGCCGAGGTGACGGTGAGCGTGTTGCTGCCCAGGGCGCTGATCGACTTCTGGATCGCGGCGCTGGCACCCGTGCCCGCCGCGATCAGGATGATCACCGCGGCGACACCGATGAGGATTCCCGACATCGTCAGGAGCGACCGCATCTTGTTCGCCGTCACCCCGCGCACGGCGAAGCGGAAGCTCTCGCGGAGGTTCACGACGTGACCGTGGGCGTGGGTGCGCGGTCGGCGCGCCAGCGCGGCGGCGGCCCGATCGCGGGGGCCACGCGCTCGTCGGCCTGGATCCGCCCGTCCCGCATGCGGAGCACCCGCTTCGCGTGCTGCGCCACCTCCTCCTCGTGCGTGATCACCACGACCGTGCGACCGGCGACGTTGAGGTCGTCGAACAGCGCGAGCACCTCCTCGGTGCTGCGGCTGTCGAGCGCGCCGGTCGGCTCGTCGGCGAGCAGCAGCACCGGGTCGGTGACGATCGCGCGCGCGATCGCCACGCGCTGCTGCTGCCCGCCCGAGAGCTGCGACGGACCGTGGTGCGCGCGCGCCGCGAGGCCCACCTGCTCCAGCGCGACCAGCGCCCGGCGGCGCCGCTCGGCGGGCCGGATCCCGGCATAGGCCAACGGCAGCTCGACGTTGCTCTGCGCCGTGGTCCGCGGGATCAGGTTGAACGACTGGAAGATGAAGCCGATCTTGCGGTTGCGGATCTTGGCCTGGCGCCTGTCGTCGAGCAGGCGGGTGTCGACGCCGTCGAGCAGGTAGCGGCCGCGGGTGGGGGTGTCGAGGCAGCCGATGATGTTCATCAGCGTCGACTTGCCCGACCCGGAGGCTCCCATCACCGCCACGAAGTCGCCACGCTCGACCGTCAGGTCGACGCCGTCGACGGCCCGCACGATGGTGTCCTCACCGCCTGCGACGCTGGTGCCGTAGATCTTGGAGACGGCCTGCAGCTCGATGACCGGTCGTGTCATCCGCCACCGCCGACGCGCGGGAACCCGCCGCCCCCGCCACCGCCGCCAGCACCGCCGCCGGTCGCGGCGGCTCCGGTCGCGGTCGGCAGCACGAGCACGTCGCCCTGCGCGACACCACTGGTGATCTCGGTGGTGGTGTCGCCCGCCACCCCGATCTCCACCGGCACCACCGTGTCGGCCGTGCCCCGCCGCACGGTCACGGTGTGGCGGGTGCCCAGCGTCGTGATCGCCGCCGTCGGCGCCACCAACACGTCGTCGGCGGTGCCCACGGTGATCGCGAGGCTCGCCGTGGACCCGACGCCGACCCCGGGCGGCGCCGAGTCGAGCGCGACCGTGATCGGGTAGAGCACCACGTTGTTCGTGACGGTGCTCTGCGGCGTGATCTGCGTGACCGACCCGGTCGCCGTGGTCGTGGTGGCCGGGAACGTGATCGTGGCGGGCTGCCCCAGCTTGATCTTGGCGGCGTCCGCCTCGGCGATGTTCGCCGTGATCGAGAGCCGGCTCAGGTTCGCGATGGTGATGAACCCGGACCCGGCCGACGTCGCCGCCGCCGACGCGGCGCTCGCCGCCCCCGTGCCCGAGGTGCTCGACCCGGTGGACGAGCCGGACCCGCCGCTCGAGGACTCGCCCACCTTCCCGCTGACCGCGAGCACGACGCCCGCCTGCGGGGCCTTCAGCACGGTCTGGTCCACGGTGCGCTGGGCGCTGTTCACCGAGACCTGCGCGCTGTCGACCTGCGCCGCCGACTGCGCGATCTGGGCCGGGGTCATCGGGTGCAGGTCGGCCTGCAGGGCGAGCTGGGCGGAGGTGACCTGGCCGGTGGACGTCGTCACCTGCTGCTGGGCGGTGGTGATGGCGTTGTTGTCCTTGGCCAGCGTGGCGGCCTGAGCCTGCTGGGCATTGGTGACGGCCTGCTGATCCAGGTCCAGGGTGGTGTTCTGGGAGTTCTGTGCCGCATCGACCGCGCCCTGGTCGGCAGAGAGCACGGCCTCGCGGTTCGTTTCCGCCGAGCGGACAGCGGCACAGTCCCTGGTTGCCATCGGGTAACTGAACGACACCTTCTGCACACCCGCATACGGCACGGCTGTCGGGACAACGTACGAGGCGCCGAAGTCTTGTCCAGAGACCGCGCCATTGCTAGCCGAAGCCGGAGGTGTAGTCGCGCCCGATGCAGGCGTGCTTGTCGGAGCGGGATCCCCGGTGGTCGTCGGCGCGACCTCCGGACACGTCGTGCTCGCCACCGTCTGATCCTGAATGGTCTGGTCAGAGTTCTTCTTGTTCTGCGCGTTCTGCACAGCGGTGTCGGTGGAGGCCTTGTCGTCGTTGAACTTCGTCTGCGCGTTGTCGATCGCCGTCCCCGTCGACGTCTGGTCCAGCCCCAGGGTGTTCTGCGCGGCGGCCAGGTTCGCGTTGGCGTTGTCCACGTTCTGCTGCGCGGTCGTGACGGCGAGCTGGTCCTGCTGACTCTTGACCGCCGTGGGCCCGGCCGAGGCCTGCGCGTAGGCGGCCTTCGCCCCGGCCAGCTGCGCCTTGGCGGTGGCCAGCGTCGCGTTGGCGGCGGCGGGGTCGATGGTCGCGAGCACCTCCCCGAGGGTGACCGTGTCGCCCGCCTTCACGTTCACGGCGGTGACGATGCCGGTGGTCTGGAAGCTCACCGGGGTGCTGGCCGAGGAGGCGGTGTTGCCGCTGCCGGTGACGCTCGCGGTGACGGTGCCGCGGGTGACGGCGGCGGTGCGCACGGCCACCGTCGGCGTGCTGGGGTTCCCGATCACGAGGAACGCCACGACGATCATGACGATGAGCAGGATCGCCAGGCCGAGGTTGAGCCACCGGGTACGCGGGCTCATCGCCTCGACCCGCGTCTGCAGGCCTGCCCAGAACCTGCTCAGGCCGTTGCCCGGAGGCTTCTCGCGCGGCGCGACCGGAATCTCCTGGGTCAGGATGTCCGAATCGTCCGTCATGCGGCGGCCACGATTTCCCGCGGACCGGAGATCTGCATTGCGCCCTCCTCGAACCGAACAGCCAGCCTGCCGCGGGGTGGTACGCCCGCACGCTATGAATTGCCTGTGAAAGTGCCTCGGCAGTCGCATCCCCGCCGGAACCAGGCTGGTCAGAACCTAGCGGGTGTCTACTGAGGCCTTTCTCAGGGCTCTCTTCGCGATTATCGAGCGGACCTGCGCATTCGTTTCCTGAGAATTCTCGGCATTGCTTCCCGGGTGGACACTCCGCCACAGAACGGACGAATTTCCGGCGATGGTGACGTAGCTCACCGTCATGATCACCGAGCGCACCCGGAGAACGTCGGCGCGGCCCGTCCGGCCGGCAGGCGGGCGCGGGGCCGCTAGCGGTTCTCCAGGTCCTCGAAGATCAGGATCGTGCGGGTGGCGAGCACGCCGGGCACCGCCTGCAGCTCGTCGAGCACCAGGCGGCGCAGCTCGGCATTGTCGGCGGCGCGCACCAGCAGGATCACGTCGAAGTCACCACCCACCAGCGCCATGTGGCGCACCTGCGGGATGGACCGCAGCCGCTCCCGCACGTCGCGCCACGCGCTCTGCCGCATGGACAGCGTCACGTAGGCCGAGGTCGCCAGCCCGGTCTTCGCCGGATCGGTCAGGACCGTGTAACCGGTGATCACGCCGCCCGCCGTCAGGCGTTCCAGCCGGGCGTAGGCGTTGGCCCGCGACACCCGCACCCGCTCGGCCAGCAGCCGCACCGACATCCGGCCGTCGGCGCGCAGTTCCTCCAGGATCCGGCGGTCGATGTCGTCGAGACCCTCTGCCATCTGTCTCACCCCTCCCCCCGCGCCCAACATCGATCTGGACGGATGGATCGCCAATGCGGACATTTCGAAGTCTATGTCTTCATATCCAGCGTCCGCGTGGCTGAGCTGCTCGAAACGCAGGACCATTCCGTTGGTGATGTCTTCCTGTGGAGGTGCGCTGTGGACGATCCGTCACCGTCGCTGATCCGGCTCCTCGACGAGCAGGGTGGCCTGGTCGAGGGGGCGACCGCGCTGCCGCCCGCCGCGGAGCTGCTGGCCGGCTACCGGGCGCTGGTGCTCGCCCGCCGCGTCAACGACCAGGCGAGCGCGCTCGTGCGGCAGGGCCGCCTGGCCGTCTACCCGTCCTCGCACGGCCAGGAGGCCTGCCAGGTGGCCGCGGCCCGCGCGCTGGGCATGCAGGACTGGCTGTTCCCGACCTACCGCGACACCGCGGCCATCGTCGCCCGCGGCGTCGACCCCGTCGAGGTCCTGATGATGATGGGCGGCGACTGGCACTGCGGCTACGACCCGACCGCCACCCGGGTCGCGCCGCAGGCCACGCCGCTGGCCACGCAGCTGCTGCACGCCGTCGGGGTCGCGCACGCCGCCCGGCTCAAGGGCGAGGACACCGTCGTCATGGCGCTGTGCGGGGACGGTGCCACCAGCGAGGGCGACTTCCACGAGGCGTTGAACTTCGCCGCGGTGTTCGCCGCTCCGGTGATCTTCTTCGTGCAGAACAACAAGTACGCGATCTCCGTGCCGCTGGCGCGCCAGACCCTCGCACCGTCGCTGGCGGCCAAGGGCGTCGGCTACGGCATGCGCGCCGCGCGGGTGGACGGCAACGACCTCGCCGCGCTGACGGTCGTGCTCGCCGACGCGGTGCGCCGCGCCCGCAGCGGCGACGGGCCGATGCTGGTGGAGGCCGACACCTACCGGATCCAGGCGCACACCAATGCCGACGACGCCACGCGCTACCGCGCGGACGCCGAGGTGGCCCAGTGGCTGCCCCGCGACCCGCTGCTGCGCCTGCGCGCGCACCTGGTCGCCACCGGCGCCCTCGACGCGGAGCAGGAGGCCGCGTTCGCCGCCGACGCCGAGCAGGTGGCCGCGCGCCTGCGCGCCGGGATGTCCGCCGAGGTCGCTCCCGACGCCGCCGACCTGTTCGCCCATGTCTACGCCCGTCCGACCCCGCAGTTGCTGGAGCAGGCCGCCCAGCTGCGGGCCGAGCAGAACGCGGAGGTCGGCTCGTGACCGGAGTGAAGATGACCATGGCGCAGGCGATCAACACCGCCCTGCGCGACGCCATGACCGCCGACGACCGGGTCGTCGTCTTCGGCGAGGACGTCGGCGCGCTCGGTGGCGTGTTCCGGGTGACCGACGGGCTCACCGAGACCTTCGGCGAGTCCCGCTGCTTCGACACCCCGCTCGCCGAGTCCGGCATCGTCGGGATGGCCGTGGGCATGGCCATGAACGGCATGCGCCCCGTGGTCGAGATGCAGTTCGACGCGTTCGCCTACCCGGCCTTCGAGCAGATCGTCAGCCACGTCGCGAAGATGGGCAACCGCACCCGGGGCCGCGTCCGGCTCCCGATGGTGATCCGCATCCCGTACGCGGGCGGCATCGGCGGCGTCGAGCACCACTGCGACTCGTCCGAGGCCTACTACGCCCACACACCCGGCCTGACGGTGCTCGCGCCGGCCACCAACGCCGACGCGTACGGGCTGCTGCGCGCCGCGATCGACAGCCCGGACCCGGTGATCTTCCTCGAACCGAAGAAGCACTACTTCAGCAAGGAAGAGGTGGACGTCGCCGCGGCGACACCGCCGATCGGCCGGGCGGTGGTGCGCAGGCCGGGCCGCGACGCCACGCTGCTCGCCTACGGCCCATCGGTTCCGATCGCGCTGGCCGCCGCCGAGCAGGCCGCCGTCGAGGGCCGCGACGTGGGCGTCGTCGACATCCGCTCGATCGTGCCGTTCGACGACGAGACCGTGTGCGCGGCCGTGCGGGCCACCGGCCGGGCCGTGGTCGTGGCCGAGGCGCCGGGCTTCGCGTCGGTGGCGTCGGAGATCGTCGCGCGGGTCACCGAGCGCTGCTTCCACGACCTCGCCGCGCCGATCCGCCGGGTCACCGGTTTCGACATCCCGTACCCGCCGCCGAAGCTGGAGCGCCACCACCTGCCCGGCATCGACCGCATCCTCGACGCGGTGGACGACCTGCAGTGGGAGGAGTCGTGAGCGAGCTGGCGAGCTCACGCATGTCGGTCTTCACGCTGCCGGATCTGGGTGAGGGGCTGACCGAGGCCGAGCTGGTGCGGTGGCTGGTCAAGGTGGGCGACACCGTCGCCGTCGATGCGCCGATCGCGGAGGTCGAGACGGCCAAGGCGACCGTCGAGGTGCCCACGCCGTATGCGGGCGTGGTGGCGGCGCTGCACGGCACGGAGGGCACGACCATCGACGTCGGGGCGCCCCTGCTCTCGGTGGAGTCCGTGTCTGCGGCGGGCGCGGCCTACGCCGAGGAGGAGCGGGCCGGTTCCGGCAACGTCCTCATCGGGTTCGGCACGTCACCGGAGACGGGGGCGCGCCGGCGGCGGGGAGCGACCCGGCCGTCCGCGGCCGCGGCGCCCACCCATCCGCGGGTGGCGTCACCGATCGTGCGGCAGCTGGCGCGACGCAACGGGCTCGACCTGGCGACGCTGACCGGCTCGGGGCCCGACGGGCTCATCGTCCGGGCCGACGTGGAGAAGGTCGCGGCGCCGCCGCCCCCCGCCCCCATCAGCGCTCCCGACACGGCCGATCGCCGCACGGGGCTCGCGATCCGCGAGCGCGTGCCGCTGCGCGGGTTCCGCAAGGCCGTTGCCGAGACGCTCACGCGCAGCCGTCAGGAGATCCCCGAGGCCACGACCTGGGTGGACGTCGACGCGACCGCGCTGCTGGAGCTGCGCGCCACGCTCGGCACCGGGCTGCTCGCGCTGATCGCGCGGTTCACCGTGGCCGGGCTGGCGAGGTTCCCGGAGCTCAACTCCCGCGTCGACACCGACCGCGAGGAGATCGTGCACCTCGACGGCGTCAACCTCGGGATCGCGGCGCAGACCGACCGCGGCCTCGTCGTGCCCGCCGTCCGCGACGCCCACCGGCTCAGCGCCCGCGGGCTCGACGCGGAGATCCGGCGCCTCACCGCGGCCGCGCGCGAGGGCAGCGCGACGGCGGCGGAGCTGACGTCCGGCTCGTTCACGCTGAACAACTACGGCGTGCTCGGGGTCGACGGGAGCGCGGCGATCATCAACCACCCCGAGGTCGCGATACTCGGGATCGGGCGGATCCTGCCCCGCGCCTGGGTGGTGGACGGCGACATCGTCGTGCGGTCCATCGCGCAGCTGTCGCTGGTGTTCGACCACCGGGTGTGCGACGGGGGCACGGCGGGCGGGTTCCTGCGGTTCGTGGCCGATGCGGTGGAGAACCCGCTCCAGGCGATGGGAGATCTGTAGGCGGGCCCGGCTCGCACCGTGACAGTCGGCGGGTGACGGACTGGCGTTCCGATCGGATCGGCGCGGCACTGCGCGGCGAGAACCCCACGGTGCTGACCCGGCTGCCGGAGGCGTTCGCCGTCATCGGGGACGTGCAGCGGCTGCCCGGGTACTGCGTCCTGCTCACCGACGATCCCGCCGTGACGCGGCTCAGCGACCTCACGCGAGCCAGGCGACTGGCCTATCTCGAGAGCATGGACCTGCTCGCAGGGGCGGTCGAGCGGGCCTGTGCCGAGGCGGACGACGGCTTCCTGCGCGTCAACATCGAGATCCTCGGCAACGCCGACCCGTTCCTCCACGCGCACCTCTGGCCCCGCTACGTGTGGGAGCCCGACGATGTCCGGCAGCGGCCGGTCTGGCTCTACCCGGCCCGGCACTGGCAGGACCCGGCCACGTCCCTCAGCGATCGCCACGACGCGCTGCGAAAGGCCATCACCCACCACCTCGCTGCCGACCCACCGCTCACCTGATCTTCGGTCGAGCAGCACGAGCGGTGCATCGCGGTGGCACCCGGGCGCCATGTCGAAGGCTCCGTGCCGGTGGCGATGGACGTGCCGCTGCGATCGCGAACCCGCAGGCCAGACCGGTAAGGATGGCCTCGACTCCGGAGGGCCACATCCGCGTGCCTCGACGTCGAGCCGCCACCGGATGCCGTGGCGGGTTCGCTGTCGACGCGGTCCGGACGGCGAGCGCGATCAACGGGCGGTGGACACCGCCCGTCCCGCGGGGGTAGGACGTGCCCATGGACGACCTCGACGAGCTGTGGCGCGCGCTGGACCGCATCGCCACCACCTCATGGCTGCTCGTTGCCTGCGACTTCGACAACGCGTTGGCCCCCGACCTCGGCGACCCGGAGAACGCCCGGGCCGAGCAGGCCTCGTCCGAGGCGCTCAACGTCCTGCTGGCGCTGCCCAGGACCACGGTGGCGGTCGTGTCCCGCCGCGACCCGGAGCAGGTTGCCGAGCTGATGCTGCTGTCCGGCTCCAAGGGCGGGCTGCGGCGGGTGGCGCCCGAGGACGTGGCCGCGCTGCGTGACGAGGTCGAGGCCACCGGCCTGTTGCGGGTCAGCGCGGATGGTGAGGGATCCTCGCTCCGGTCCGGTGACCTGGGGATCACCGTGATCTATGAGGGGGGGACGGCTGGCACCGGCTCCGGATATGCGGTGGAGGACACCGAGGGTGTTGCCGAGGTGCTCGAGGAGCTGGCCCGGTTGCGGCGGGGGACCTGACGGGCGTCGCCGGGTTGTGACGCGGGTGATTTCGCCATCCGAGCACGGTGATTTCGCTGTTCTGACACGGTGATTTCGCTGTTTCGACACGTGTTCAGAGGTCCGCAGGGCGGTGCGGGTCGGGACGCGAGTTGGGGTGGAACGCACCGCGAGTTGCGACGGATCGACCCGCGAGTTGCGACGCATGGGCCCGCGAGTTGCGACGGATCGACCCGCGAGTTGCGACGCATGGGCCCGCGAGTTGGGGTCGGCTGAGCTTGACCCCTGGAGCCGGACACTGACGGTGTGGGTCAGTGAGCCCTTTCCAACCTGATGGGCGGGCTCGGAGGCGGTGCGGCGTGGCGTCACCGGAACGAGTGAGCGTCCGCCGGCCGCCAGGCCCTGCTCGTGCTGGCGCACCCGCGCAAAGGCGAGACCTACGCCGACCTCGCCGCCGGGTTCGACATCGGCACGACCACGGTGTTCCGCTACATCCACGAAGCACTCGAGGTCCTGGCCGCGCTCGCTCCCTCGCTGCGTGACGCGATCGCCGTCGCGACGAGGAAAGCGTTCGTGATCATCGACGGGACTTTGCTGCGGATCGACAGAGTGGGGATGGACTCGGGTCGTGACCGGCCGTACTTCTCCGGCAAGCACAAGGCCCACGGGGTGAACGTGCAGGTCATCTCCGACCCGGCCGGGCGGCTGATCTGGGCCTCTCCCGCGTTGCCCGGCGCCCGCCACGACATGGGGGCGGCCCGCGAGCACGGCATCCTCGATGCGCTGACCGCGGCGGGGGTCCGGGTGGTCGCCGATAACGGCTACCCCGGTTCCGCGTTCGCCGTGCCCCAGCGACGACGAGCTGCTGACCCCGAGACCGGTGAGCGGCGGCGGCTGTCGCGCAACCAGAAGGCGCTGAACTCCGCTCACGCCCGGCAACGTGGGCCCGATGAGCGCGCCAACGCCCAGCTCAAGAGCTGGAAGATCCTCCGCAAGATCCGCTGCTGCCCGCACCGATCCACCGACCTGGTCAAGGCCGTCCTCGTCCTCACATCCACGCTGGCTGACCCAAGTGGAAAAGGCTCAGTGATCTTGGTCGGTCTCGGTGTGGGCTGCTTCGTAGTCCGCTGGCGACAGCATCCCGACGCGGGAATGTCGCCGTTTCGGGTTGTACCAGCACTCTATCCATTTCGAATATCGCGGTGGCAAGCTCGGCTCGCGTCTTCCATGCCCTTGAGTCGAGTAGCTCGAGCTGCATCGTGCCCCAGCAGGACTCCATCATCGAGTTGTCGTAACAATCCCCGATCGAGCCCATCGAAGCGACGAGGCCGGCCTCGACCAGGCGCCGTCCGAACGCCCAGGACGTGAATTGAGATCCGTGACCGGAATGCAGGATCGCCGAGTACGGTTCCGGGCTCCGTCGACTGATCGCGATGCCCAACGCGTCAACAACGAGAGCCGTGCGCATGTTGTTGTCGATCGACCAGCCAACAACCCGCCGGGAATAGGCGTCGAGCACAGCCGCGCAATACACCTTCCCTTCCAACGTCGAATGTTCCGTGATGTCGGTACACCACAGCTCATCGGGCCCGTCGACAACGAAGTCACGGTCGACCAGGTCCGCGTACGGCTCGGCCAGCGGGTCTCGGACCGTGCAGCCGCGCCGACGGCGCCGATAGAGGCCCTGGATGCCAGCCTCGCGCATCAGCCGAGCGACCCGCTTGCGGTTGACCACGATCCCGAGACCGAGCGTCAACTCGGCGTGCACCCGCGGCCACCCGTAGGTGCCGCGAGATTCCCGATGGACCTTCTCGATGTGTTTGAGCAACAACTCGTTCTCCATCGCCCGGGCGGATTTCACCCCGGATCGCCACGTGTCGTAGCCCTGGCGGCGCACACCAAGAACCCGACAGGTCACCGCGACGTCAAATCCGTCATCGGCGAGTTCACGGACCAGCGGGAAAACTACTTTGGAAGAACGTTCTCCCGAGCGAAATACGTGGCCGCGCGGTTGAGGATCTCGTTCTCGATCTCCAGCCGACGTTTCTCCTTGCGGAGTTCGGCCAGTTCCCGCTTCTCGTCGCTGGTCAACCGTGCCGACGAACCACTGCCACTACCATTATCGGCAGCGTCCTGGGCCATCCAGTTCCGCAAACACGACTCGGAGATGCGCAGGTCCTTCGCGATCGCCGCGACGGGTTGCTCGCCCAGACGGGCGAGCCCGACCGCGCGACGCCGGAACTCCGGCGGGTGAGGTGCAGGCACGAACGACATCCTCCCTGGCGGACCGAGTCCACCTCAGATGATGTGTCGGCCGCCAGGAGTCAAGCTCAGGCGGGGTGCGTGGATTTATCGGTCTGTCGGGTCGCGTGGGTGGGATGCCCTGGCTTTCTGTCAACGGAAAGCGGGACTTGGCTCTGGCGCAAAGTTCGTGACGGCCCCTGGTGATCACCGGTTCGGCCGGGTGGTTGATCATGTCCGCGGTGTAGTGATCATGATCTGACGGTGCTGCTGCCGCATCTGGCCGGTTTGCGGTTGAGCAGGTGCTGCGTTCAGGACCGACCCTGCGGATCTATGCCAGCGTGACCGCGCCGGACGCGGTGTGTCCGGACTGCGTCAGCAGGTCCGGGCGGGTGCACAGCCGCTATCAGCGCAGCGTGGCCGATGCGGCGATCGGTGGCGCCGAGAACTCTGATCTGCATGCGGGTGCGTCGGTTCTTCTGCGACAACAACGTCTGTCCGCGCAAGACCTTCGCCGAGCAGGTGCCGGGCCTGTCCGCTCCGCACGCGCGTCGGACGCCACTGCTGCGTGCCATGGTGGAGTGGATCGCGATGGCGGTGGGTGGCCGACCGGGCCGGGCGTGTCACGGCAACTGTGTAAGCCGCGGGTGGACCAAGATCGGCTCAGCGTGATCTTCACGCTGCCGGGAAGGACCACCTGTGAAGCAAGTCAGTCAGATTACCGGCACTAAAGATCAAGAAGTTGAGGCGGCCCGCCGGTTGGCCGACGCGCTCGATCCGTCGATGATCGATGCGTTGT